>NZ_JBIPMD010000020.1:0-25820 GCF_044369315.1 Silvanigrella sp. | reverse complement strand
TCCTATTCAACTGGTTAATTGAATCTAGTGGCATTCAAACGGCATCCAAAGTCCGTTCAACAAAGGGCTTGCTTGTCCATGTTTTCGGAAGATTTTCTGCATGCCTTTTTAAGTACATATTCTTTTTTTAAAAACACATTCTCAACTCTTAACTGGCATTTATAGTAGAAAAAAATCTATTTTTAGTGCTTTATTAATTATGTTTCTATCCATTAGTTTGTTTTCTTTGGGCAGTTTAGTTTCTATAGAAGTATATTATTCTATTTTATTTTTAATAGGTCTAGCAAGTGGATATTCTGGTTTACTTATGCTTTTTGCTGTGGAAAGTTTTGGGACAAATCAAAGAAATATCGCATCGTCTATTATTTCAAATTTAGCAAGATGTTCTATTATTATTATGAATGCTTTTGTCCCTTGGATGTCTTTACAATTTAATGACAAGTGGATAGGGTTGGTTATTTCAGCGGGCATTTTTTTAATATTAGGAACAATAGCATTATTAACATTAAAAGAAACAAATTATGCTTCATTAGATTATAATGAAGGAGAAAGTGTTCCTAGTTAAATTTAGCTTGCGCTTAATTTAACTAAAGTTTTTCCAAAGCTTTTTCCTGTAAAAAGATCTATCATAGCTTGTGGAGAAGACTCAATTCCTTCGGAAACACTATGGTTCCATTTTAATTTACCAGAATTTAATAATTGATAAGCACAATTTAAAAAACTTTCATTTAAATCTTGGTGATTTGTTGAAATAAATCCTTCTAATTTTAAACTCTTTTTAATAATTTGAAATAAATTAGATGGGCCTGGTTTTTGAGTAACATTATTGTAACCATCTATCATTCCCGAAAATGCAATACGTCCAAATTGTTTCATATTATCTAAAGCAACACGAAGTTGTTCGCCACCTGCATTTTCAAGATAAACATCTATACCATGAGGAAACGCCTGTATAATTGACTCCGAAAATTTTGTGTCATTATAATTAATAGCGACATCAATTTTTAATTCTTTTTCAAGCCATTTTCTTTTTTCTTCATTGCCAGCAGTTCCCACAACGTAACAGCCTATAGATTTTGCTAATGTACATGCGACAGATCCAACAGCTCCAGTGGCTCCTGATATAAATATTTTTTCACTTGGTTTTAAATTTGCAATTCGGAATAAGGCAGCATAAGCCGTTAATCCTGCATTTCCTAAAATGCTTAAATGCAGTTCAATTGGAAAAGAGTTAGGCATGTCAGTTAGATTTAATTTTTTTAAATATTTTGCCTGTGAAACAAAAGTTTCTCTCCATCCAAACATGCTAATTACATATTCACCTTCTATAAATTTTGTTGATCTAGAAGAAATTACTTTTCCAATTGCGCTTCCTTCTAAAGGAGAATTTAATTTAAATGGGGGAATGTAACTAGGAGAATCGTCCATTCTTCCTCTCATATAGGGGTCAACAGACATCCAAATATTTTGAACTAGAACCTCTTCTTCTTTAACTTCAGGGATTTTTTTTTCTACTATAATAAAATCATTTAATTTAGGAAGTCCAATTGGTCTTGAGGCAAGGTGAATTTCTTTAGATAAATTTAAGGATAATGTTTGTACCATTTTTATTTCCAATTCTGTTAATTGCAAATGAAAGAAAGGGGACAAACATGAATTTAGACGAATTTAGAAATATATCAATGACAATTTATCAATATAAATTGGTTGTCTATTTTTATTTAATGAAGTTCTTTTTGGGCTTCCATTACGAGAACTTTAGCTTGAGCAAGACTTTCTTGGCTAATTTCTTCACCAGATAAAAGAATAGCAATTTCGTTTATTTTTTCGTCTTTATTTGCTTGAATTATTTTTGTAACTGTTTTGTTGTTTTTAAGTTCTTTCGAAACAACAAAATGATTTTGAGCATAACATGCAACTTGTGGCAAGTGAGTAATGCATAATGCTTGTCTTGTTATTTTTCCGTGAGAATTTTTACAAAAATCGGATAATTTTCTACCTACTTTTGCAGCAATGTTTCCGCTAATTCCAGTATCAATTTCGTCAAAAACAAATACACTCATTGTTTCTTCACCAAATAATACATTTTTAATCGCAAGCATTACTCTTGATAACTCTCCTCCACTGGCCACTTTTTCAATGGCTTGGGCTTCAATTCCTATATTTGTACTTAATAAAAATTGCGCTTTTTCTGAACCCGATTTTGATAAAGAAAAGAAATTTTTTAACAATTCTTGAGGTATTTTTGAATGGGTAAATTCATTTGTTTTTTCTTCGCCTTGATATTTTATATTATCTTTTAATTCACAAATAAATTTAGATTTTGGCATTCCTAATTCAGAAAGTTCTTTTTCAATAGAGGAAGAAATATAATTTAATTTATTTATTCTCGATTTTTTTAATTCATCTGAAAGAGTTAACGCATTTTTTAAAGTATTTTCACATTTTTTAGATAAGATGATCATATCATTTTCTATGTTTTCTGCTTTTGATAAATAATTTTCACATTTATTTTTATATAAAAAAATATCTTCAATGGTGGGCCCATATTTAACTAATAGTTTATTGTAAATTTCGATTCTTTGTGATGCCTGGTTTAATAAAGATTCATCTATTTCAAATTTATTTGAGGTCATTTCAATTTTAAGAACAAGCTCTTCTAAAAGAAAAATAATTTCATCCATTTTCTCTGATTGAATTGGGATTTCAGTTTGTCCAGATAATTTAATTAATTTTTCAATATTTTTTCGAGAATGTTTTAAAAGATCTAAACAATTTATTTCGTCATTTGATAAATTCATGTTAATTTCAGAGCAAATTCTTTTTAATAAATTAGATTTGTTACCAAGAGAAATAATTTCTTCTATTTTTTTAAATTCGGTTAAAGAAATATTTGCATCATTTATTTGAGAAAGTTCAAACTCATATAAGTTTTTTTCTCTTCTTAATAAATCTTGTTCAAATATCAATTGTTTTAATTGTTTTAATTGCTCATGTCCTAAATTAAAATGATGAACATAATTTTTATAATTAACTGTATTTTGGGCAAACTCATCTAAGAAAGAGGTGTGTGTATCGCTGTCTAATAATCTTTGATTTTCAAACTGGCTACTAATGTCTATCAATTCGCCAGATATATACTGTAACGTTTTTGAACTTACAATAGTTTCGTTAATTGTGGCTCGGTGCTTTCCATTTCTTTGAATATATCTTTTAATTACAATTTCATCGGGGTCATCAGAATAGAGAGGAATTCCAAACTCCTCAAGAGTAGAAAATAATGAGGAGTCATTTTTATTTGGAGTAAATATACCAGTAACCAAAGCACTTTCATGACCGGTTCGAATTAATTTAGTGTCAACTCTACATCCCCTTAGAAGACACATGGCATCTACAAGTAGAGATTTTCCTGCTCCTGTTTCTCCTGTAATGACATTGAGTCCTTTTTGAAAATGCACAGATATATTCTCTGCAATAGCTAGATTTTGTATATTTAGCTGTTTTAACATTTATTTTTCCTTAAACAATGAATTGCTTTCATCATAAAATCATAAATCAGTGAAAAGCCCCGATTACATGTCATATTATGATTATTAATCTTGCACATTCAAGAAAATTTGCCATGATATGCTACTTAGGTTAGGAGATGCAAGACATCCGAAAGTCATGGTTGCTAGAGGAGAGTATAAACATGGCAAAGTATTTTAAGACAGTTATGACACATTTTTCTCGATACCTTCCCCCGGGAAGAGTAACTAATGATGATCTGAGCAAGCTCATGGATACAAATGACACTTGGATTACAGAAAGATCTGGTATTAAAGAAAGACGCTTTGTAGAAGAGCCCACAACAACTTCAGATCTTGCGATTGAAGCTGTAAAGAAAATTCTTGAAGAATCTAAATTAAAACCATCCGATTTTGATTATATTATCGCATCTACATTATCTCCAGATTTTTATTTTCCTGGAATTGCTCCTATTGTTCAGCATAAATTGGGATTTCCCATGATCCCTGCTGTAGATATTCGAGTACAATGCAGCGCTTTTGTTTATTCCACTCAATTAGCTGATGCCATGATTAAAAGTGGTCAATACAAACGCATTTTGTTGGTATTTTCTGATGTGCAAAGCAAGCTTCTCGATCTGACAACGAATGGCAGAAACGTAGCTGTTCTTTTTGGTGATGGAGCAGCTGCCGTTATTTGTGAAGCAGAAGAATGCTCTGAATCTGAATTGCCTTCTACAAATAACAATAAATCTGGCGTTATTGACACGATTCTTGGAAGTGATGGAACAGGAGCAGAGCTTCTTTTAATTCGTTCTCCGGGGACCGCTACAAAAGGCTTTTTAAATCCGGAAACACACGGACTAGGAGACTGGCATCCTAAAATGGAAGGTCGTTTGGTTTTTAAGCACGCTGTAAGCAGAATGTGTGAAGTTGCGGAAACATTAATGAAGAGACACCAAATTACTGCTAACGATATTGCTTGTTTAATTCCTCATCAAGCAAACTTACGAATTAGTGAAATGGTAAGAGAAAAAATGGAGCTTTCTCCAGATAAAGTATTCAATAATATTCATCAGTATGGAAATACGACTTCAGCTACAATTCCTATTTGTATTAATGAAGCACTTGAGCAAGGTAGAGTTAAAAAAGGTGATCTCATTTTAACTGTTGCCTTTGGAGCAGGTTTTACTTGGGGCGGAAGTTTAATTCGGTTGTAAAAATTTTTTTATCTACCAAAATCTCCAAAGCTAAGTAAAAATGTAATCATAATTCCTGAGACAGTTGCTTGGGAGGGGTCAGAGATAAGAGTACTTCCATAAGTTGTTACTTTATATGGAAAGGTATAATGATATCCCCCTCCCATACTTGCTTTAAAGTTTTTACCTCCTGAAACTCCTAACATTAAAAATGGTTCAACAAATAAATAATCCACAATGATGCTTCCACTTTGTGAACTATTTATCGATGTAAAATTTAAATTTCCTATTCCAAATAAACCACCTAATTTAAAATCTATAAAAGATAAATCAAAGCCATAACCGGATTTTAATCCAAGTGTTGTTAATTCATAAGTGCTTGCCGAAGTGCTAACGCTACTCGTTGCTGTACTTCCATATAAAACACGACCGCCTGTAAAAAATCCTTTTCTCATAAAAGTAGCATCACCACCCAACATCAGCATGCTGGTTGGAAAAGTAGGTTGACTGGCGTTTGAAGCAATTGTTGCAAATTTACCATAAGTTGGTTGAAATAAACCAACGACAGCGCCAGCAGAGGATTCGTTGTTACTTGGAAAAGCTGAATTTATTAAAATAATATTTAAAGAAAAGACGAATATAAATTGAATAAATTTAATATTGAAATAAATCATATTTAAGCCTTAAATCCTATTTTAGTTTTAATTTGTCGGAATATATTTAAAATGGTATACGGTAAATTTTACCTAAGATAATTTATTGGTATTCTAATTAAATTTAGGTTCAATAATGTTTCAAAAGTCTTATTTGACAAAAAAAATAAAATAATTTATTAACTTAATAATTTTTTTTTATTTGATAGGTAATTCTATGCATCCTTTTAAACGGCTATTTATATATGCGAAAAATTATCAAAAAGATGTTATTTTAGCTAGTATTTATTCATCGCTAAATAAAATATTTGATATTATGCCTGAAATTTTAATTGGTATCGCAATAGATACTGTGGTAAATAAACAAAATGCGATTTTATCAAAATTAGGAATTTCATCTGCAAAAGAACAAATTCTATTTTTAGGAATTATTACAGCTTTAATATGGATATTAGAATCTTTTTTTGAATATTTATATTCTATTAAATGGAGAAATATTGCACAAAACTTACAACATGATCTTAGAATGGATCTCTATTCGCATATTCAAAAATTAGATATTTCTTATTTTGAGAACAAAAATACAGGAAACTTACTCTCTATTTTAAATGATGATATAAATCAAATTGAAAGATTTTTAAATAATGGAATAAATTCTATTATACAGGTTTTTTTATCATCTACTTTAATAGGTATCATTTTTTTCATTTTAACGCCCACAATCGCAATATTGTCTCTTGTTCCAATTCCTTTTATTTTGTTTGGAGCTTTTTATTTTCAAAGAAAAATTGGCCCTAAATATTATAATGTAAGAGAAAATGCTGGTGAATTAAATTCTATTTTAAATAATAATATTTTAGGAATTTCAACAATTAAAAGTTTTACTACAGAAAATTATGAAATAAATAAAATAGAGAGTTTGAGTAATAAATACAGAAAATCCAATCATGAAGCCATAAAAATAAGTTCTGCAATAACACCTATTATTAGAATGGCTGTGATGATGGGGTTTATGCTTATTCTCATTTATGGCGGATTTTTAACCTTAGAAAATAAATTAAACGTTGCTATTTATAGTATTTTAATCTTTCTTTCTCAAAGACTTTTATGGCCATTAACAGGATTATCTGAAATAACAGATAATTATCAAAGGTCACTTGCCTTAATAAATCGAGTTATGGATTTATTAAAAACACCAATTAAAATTATAGAACAAGGGGAAAGATTAAATGTAATTCAAACGAAAGGTGAAATTATTTGTAAAAATTTAAAATTTTCCTATTCAACTAAACCCGTCATAAAAAATATGAATTTAAATATTTATCCAGGAGAAATAGTTGCCTTTGTAGGAACAACTGGTTCAGGAAAAAGTACTTTGCTAAAACTTTTTCTCCGTTTTTATGAAAAAACGTCTGGTCAAATATTAATAGATGGAAAAGAAATTTCTGAAATTAATTTATTTGATTTAAGAAAATAGATTGGTTACGTTAGCCAAGATATTTTTTTAATAAATGGCACAATTGCTGAAAACATTGCATATGGTTCATTTCATGCATCGCATGAAGAAATCATGAATGCGGCAAAATTAGCGGAATCCCATGAATTTATTTCTTTACTAGATTCGGGTTATGAAACGAAAATTGGAGAACGTGGTCAAAAACTTTCTGGTGGCCAAAGACAACGCATTGCTATTGCAAGAGCAATTTTAAAAAATCCGCCTATTCTTATTTTAGATGAAGCAACATCAGCTGTAGACAATGAAACAGAATTAGCAATACAAAAATCATTGGAAAAATTAGTGGTTGGGCGCACTACAATTCTTGTGGCGCATCGATTGTCTACTATAAGACATGCGGATAAAATATTTGTCTTTGATCATGGTGAAATTATGGAATCAGGTAGCCATGAAAGTTTAGTCATGCAAAAAGGAATTTATTCTGGCTTATGGAAAATTCAAATGGGCGAAAAAATATAAAATTAAAAAAAACATATTTATTTAAAGATAAATATGTTTTTATTTCAATAGATTTAATTTGAGCTTAAAATACATTGATATTTTTGATTTGTATTACTACCCAAAAAATGGATAGTAGAAGATCCATTTTGAAAATTTTTATCTAAAGTAAAAAAGACATTTCGGATAGTGCTATTTAATGGGCTCGGAATTGTAGGAGTTAAAAAAGTATATTCTCCCGAAATTCCAGCCGCAGATAATGGGATATCAATATTTTGATAAGTTAGAATACCAAACTGCATATTTGTTTCTGTATTTATATTGTAATTTAAAACCATTTCACTCTGAAGCATATTTTCATAAAGTGAGTTACAAACCTTATTGAATTCAACACAATCATTATCATTAATAGAGCATTTAGAGCCATTTAGTTGAATTGCTTTTAAATTTTTATAAGTTACTTTTGATGTGCCGTTGACTTCATTGGCATAAGTGCTACCCATTGCTATGAATGATAATGCCGAAAAAGTAATCTTAAAAATTTGAAATTGTTTTATCATATTATATTATTCCTCTACTCTATTTTGATTTATAAAACTCTTTTACTAAATGAATAAAAGAATCAATAAAAGAATATAAATAAAAGACATAAAAAAAATTCTTTCAAATACTGTCCTATTTATAGACATATTTTTAATTTCATAAAATGTAATTTTATTAAAACTTTAACTCATTTTATATTATGAAAAATCTATAATTGTTTTTGAAATAGACATTTTTTTGCTCTTATTTTATTAAAATTAAAATATTATAAAATAATTAAATTTGACAAATTCGAATAAATAATTTATCGGTAATTATGAATTAACGAATGTTCTTGTTAAATAGGGGTGATATATGAAATTGAAACTTGTTTCTTCTTTATTTATTATTGGGTTCCTTTTTGTAAGTAACATTGCTTCTGCAAATATATGCTTATGGGTATGGAAAAATCCTGAGCATTGTATCTTTTTAAACCCTTCACCACCTTATTATCCATAAAATATAATTATTATTAAATTTTGAGTTAAAAAAAATAAATGAATTCAATCTCTAAAATTATTTGACTAAAATAATAAATATGTTAACTTAATTTTGTCCTACGCCATAATTTCCAGTTTCCTTTGTAATATATATTAAAAATTAAAATTTATAAGGAGTATATGATGAATAAACCATATCCTAGAGCATTTTCTCATATTGGAATTACTGTTCCTGATTTAGAAAAAGCAATTCAGTTTTATGAAGAAGTTTTAGGATTTTATATGATAATGCGTCCAACTGAAATTAGAGAAGATCCAAAATCGATTATAGGTATGATGTGTAAAGATGTTTTTGGACCTGGTTACGGAAGTTTTAGAATTGCTCATTTATCCACTTCAGATAAAATAGGTGTTGAGTTGTTTGAGTTTCCTCAAACAAATTCATTGCCAATGCCCGAGTTTTTTCCTTTTAAAACGGGATTGTTTCATTTCTGTGTTCAAGATCCAAATGTAGAAGAACTTGCAGAAAAAATTGTAGAAGCTGGTGGCAAACAAAGAATGCCAGTACGTTACTTTAATCCAGGAGTAAAGCCTTTTAGTATGGTTTATTGTGAAGATCCTTTTGGAAATATTATTGAAATATATTCACATTCATATGAAATGATTTATGCAGATGGTGCTTATTAATTTTAAAAGTCTATTTTTTCTCAGACATGACTTTTAAGTTTGTAAGTCCTTTTTCAATTTCTTTGCCAACTAATTTATCTCTATTAATAAATAAACATAATACTTTATATATATAGTTCGGACGGCCTTTCATTTTCCAAGTAACAATGGTCTCTCTGCCTTCAGGACTTAAAATAAAATCAACGAAGCTGACGTCTTCAAAAGGTTTAATCATTTCAAGTTTCATTTGAACCAAATTATTTGGCTCGCTTTTTTGAATTGACATGCGACCAGCTCCTACTTTAATATTTCCTTCCCATTTGTAACTTGCTCCTATTCCTCCCGTTGGTCCGTCAAATGTCATTTTTGCTTGTGGATCGAGTTTAGCCCAAGGGTTCCATTCATTAAATTTTTTTAAATCATTTACATTTACAAATATAGCTTCTTGTGACGCTGTAATTCGGATAGATCTTTCTATTTCGTACTCAGAAGGCTGGATTGCCGCGTATCCAAGAACACATGCAATTAATAATAATATGATAAGAATAATTTTTTTTACCATTTAAAAACCCCATAAAAATTTATCCAATAATAAATTATAGAGCCTGAATATAAAATAACAATATTAGGATCTATAAATGAATTTGACGCATTATTCATATCAGGTTTTAAAATTAGATAAATTCTTTATTTAAAAACTGCCTTGTACACTTCCTCCATACCCTCGAACGACCGAATTGAAAGTATTATTGGAACCATTTTGCCATTGCAATACAATATTCGTTTGATCATTCTTTTTAATGCATTTCCATTGAATGTTATTTGTATTAGAAGAAATATTTGAAACATAACCTGACCAAGATGGATATTCGACTGGACTTAATTTAATAGCTTTTGAAGTATCCCAATTTCCAAGCTCAGGAGTACTACCTAATATGTAAATAGATTCACCAATTTTAGTTGTAGAATTAAAACATGTAAAATTATATTGAGAATAATTATTTCCAATTTGTTTTAGTGCAAAAGAATAAATAGTCGATGTATTTGTAGGAATGTTACCTAATTTTGCAATTACTGAGTTTCTGCTTGATTGAATCCAGCAATTTTCATTTACATTATCACTACATTTATTCATTGAGTTACCATTTATACTTATTGATAATACAGTCTCGTTTGGAATTGCAATTTCAACAGATTGTTTTCTCTTTAATGGCATTCCATTATAATTTCCTTGAATTGCAGAAACAGCTACTGTTATAGTATTTCCCGATCTAATTTGTGAAATTATAGTTTGAGAATATTTAGATGATTTATAATCTATAGAATGTCCATCATCTTCATATAAAGTAAATTCACTTTTATTATTACTTGGAACTATTTTTAGAATGAGATCATTTATTTTACTTCCATCATTTCTCAAGCCAAGCATATCCATTGTTTTATCATCGACATACATTTGAGGAATAATAGCTCCTTCTCTAACAAATAATGGAATTTTATAATTATTTCCTAAGTAGATAGGATAATCAATATATGTTTTTCCATTATAAGTAACTTCATCAAGAGTATGATAGTTTAGCCACCTTCCCTCTGGTAAATAAATATTTCTTCTTATTGGGTCATCGTATTGAGAAATAGAACTTCCTAATAGAAATTTACCGATCATCTTTTCACTGCTATTTGAGCGTGCATTCAAATCATTTTGAAATAAAGTAACTAAAGGAGGAGTGACAGCTTCTCCAAATAAATGTGCTCTATAAAATAAGGAGTAGTAATAAGGAGCTAAAGAATAGCGCTGATATATGTTTTCTCTATTTGAATTTATGTCTCCAATTAAGGATGGTGTTGTCTCTGAATTGTCTGTTTCACCAACCCAAGTGTGAGGTCTAACTGGGAAATCAAATACAACAGCGTTCGCAAACCATTGTGTAAAAAGTTTTTGAATATCTTTTCCATCAAAAACATTTCTATGAAACCCGCCAGTATCAGCAGAATAAAAATCAATACCACTTAATGAAACATTCATTTGGTTATTTATATGAGCTCTTAACCCTCCTAAATTAGATCCAATATCTCCAGACCACATACCAGCGCCAAATCGTTGCATACCAGGGGCACCAGCTCTACTCATAAATAGAGGACGCTCTTGAAAAATAGAATTTTTTTGATTTAAAGTATAGCCGCGATGAAGGCTTTCTATCCATTTAAATGCGTATAAATTAGCAATATCGGAATGTCTGTTTTTTAAAACTCCATTTACATTATATCCAAAATAATATGCATTTGCATCATACATTTCAGGTTCATTTAAATCTAACCAAAAATTATTTATTCCCATATTTATAAGTGGAATTTCTTTTTTCTGAAACCAATAATCGGCAGCGCTATCATTGCTCCAATCAATCATTCCACCGCTTCCCCACCAGGTATCTTTAAAAAAAAAACGGGATCACAATTTTGTAAATTTTTTCGAACAAGGTAACAACGCGACATTAAATCTTGAAAATCGGATTTATTTGAATTTGGTGCTATTGCTGTTTCAGAAATATAGGGTTCTTGAATAGGTATAAATTCAATACCCTGATCTTTATACTTTTTAATGTTTGATGCAGCATCTGGGAAATTTATTTGATCAAAACTTATAGACCCCATTCCTTTTGTTCCGCCAAACCAATATAAGTCTAAAGCAAATCCATCAATAGGAAATTTATTTTGGCGAAGATTATTTAACTTTACATTCACTTCATTCCAATTTTTATAACCATATTCACTTACCCATAATCCTAAGGTTTTTTTAGGAGGCATGGCGGGAAGTCCTGTTAGCGAAAGATATTTTTTTCTTAATTGCTCTAAATTGTCGCCAGCAATAATAAAGTAACGAAGTTGCTCTCCCCACATGGAAGCATACCAAGACTGATTATTTGTAAAATCCCAGCTTAATTTGTAGGGATTATCAATAAATATGGCATAATTTTGATTGTCATTTCCTAGTGCATATAAAATAGGGAATTGAATTTTAGAATTTGCTCCTCCTGAAAAACCAACAAAAGTATTTCCAAATTCTCCAGGTTCCCATTTTCTTCCAATCCAATCTCCATTAGCAGAATTTGGATCATAAAAATACTGGCCAAGACCATAAGCATTTTTATTTTGTGCAGAATTTATTTGAAGAGTTTTTGTTGAATTATTTAAATTTAAAGGACAAATATTTCCAAGATTATAATTTAGTTTTTTGTTATAATAAGATATACATAATGTTTTTTCATCAATAGATATTGAAAGATTTGAAGTTTCAATTACATTTCCATTTTTTGAAAATTTACTTGGGCCTTTAAAATTATTTTGGCTTGTAATCATTGGCGTTGTATAAATTGGTAATTTTATATCAGACGTTGAGCCATTTGCAGTTTCAACATGAATAACGTCATCTGAAAGAATTTCAATGGAAACGTATTTTCCATTAGATGAATATTGAATATTTGGAATTTTTTCAGAGAATGTGGATTTTGCATATAAATCAAAATTTATAGAACTTAAAAATAAAACAAAAGCACTTGATACAATTATACGATAATATTTGTATTTTTTCATAAATACCCTTTCGTTTATTTAATTATGAATTCGCTTTTTTATTTTAGAAAATTTTCTTAAAAAGAATTACATTAAAAATATTTATTTGTAAAATACTTAATTTGTTTTTTTAAAAATAAGTTTTTAATTTTATATTATTGATAATTTAAATAATTTTATATAAGGATATTTGAAAAATAATAAATAGTATTTTATGATATTGTTTATTTTTCTTGAATGTATTAAATTTTGATTCCCATTTTTATATTCTTTGAAACAAAATTATGACATTTGTTTTGAAGTTGAGTCTTTTTTCTATGTAACGTCTAACGCCTATTCTAAGATCGTCTTGTAAAATTTCTTCATTAAAATTTCGTTTTTTAATACTTGATTCATAAACATTATTAAATATTAAAGGAACTTTTTTGGCTAAATGTTCTGGATTAAGTGGAATTCCTTTAAAAGCAACAGAAGGCTCTCCTATAATATTGTAAGTATTTTCTTCAAATACAATAGAAACAACAGCAACACCACCATGAATTAAAGCAACTCGGTCTTTATAAATTTGACTTGATTGTGAAAATATTCCACCAGGACAAACATAATCTCTACCAGAAGAAACAGAATCTACGACACCGACTATTTCTGGCCCTACAACAACAACATCACCATTTTCTGCAAGAAATGCTTTATCTGGAGAAACACCGCAGGATATCGCAATTTCTCTATGTTTCTTTAAGTGCCGATAGGTTCCGTGCACTGGTAAAAATGAAATTGGTTTTGCTGAATTTATACATGTTATTAAATCTTCTTGATATCCATGTCCACTTACGTGAATTGATTTATTCTCTTTCGATGTAATAACTTTACAACCAATTCTTGTAAATTGTGTGATTAAACTTTCAATTGTTTTTTCATTTCCTGGGATTATTCTAGATGAAAAAATAACAGTATCTTTTTCGTCTATTCTAAAATCAGATACGTTATTCCAAGCTAATCGGTGCAGTCCTGAAAAGGATTCCCCTTGGCTTCCTGTGCAAAGAATGCAAACTTCATTTCTAGGATATTTATATATATCTTGAATTTCAATAAATATATTATTAGAAAAATTTAATAAACCTAGTCTACTTGCTATTTCAGTGTTTTTTAATAATGATTTTCCTAATAATGCAATTTTTCGGT
The DNA here is from genome assembly GCF_044369315.1 of Silvanigrella sp. Lineage (NCBI taxonomy): Bacteria > Pseudomonadati > Bdellovibrionota > Oligoflexia > Silvanigrellales > Silvanigrellaceae > Silvanigrella > Silvanigrella sp. Next base: position 12,068 of record NZ_JBIPMD010000020.1, on the reverse strand, counting down.
TTGTTAAATAAGCTGCTTCAAAAATACTTTGCAATCGCCATATATTACTAGCAAATGTAGCTATAATAACAATACCATTTTCTTTGTCTAAGAAATCGATCATATGAGGTGAGATTTCAGACTCACTCATATCTGTTCCTGTTTGAAATGAATTTGTACTATCACTCATCATTAAAGTAACAGTTTTCCCTTCTGTTACTTTTTCTACATTTTTATGAGTCATTGATTTTTCTGGTGGTGAGTAATCAATACGAAAATCACCCATATGTAAAATATTACCAAGCTTAGTTTCAAAAAATAATCCCGAAGCATCTGCAATACTATGATTTACTGGAAAAACTGTTACTTTCATATTTCTAAAATAGACTGGGTCAAAAAAATTCCAGAGATTAAAAATAGCATCATAAATTCCGGCTTCTTCAAATTTTGATTTAATAAGTTCTAAAGTAAATTCTGTCCCATAAATTGGTGCTGGGTATTTTTTAAATAGATAAGAAAGAGCTCCAATATGATCTTCATGACCATGAGTAATCAACCAAGCATCTGGCTGAATTTGATTTTCATCGATGAATTTCGTGTCTGGTAAAATAAGATCAACCCCAAGTAAGGAAGCGTCAGGAAATAAAGCTCCGGCATCTATAAAATAATAGCGATCCATTACACAAAGTACGGTCATATTCATCCCTATTTCTCCGCAGCCGCCGAGAGGGATAATTTTAAGGGAATGAGAATCCATTTAATTTCCAATCACTTTTTTTTTGTTATAATAAACTGAAAAGGATATGTTACGGTAACAAATCCATTTTTTGGTTTTGGAAAATTCCAAACCAATAATCTTGATTCCAAGCAAGCTATCAGATTTTTATCATGAACGCTTGATTCTACTACCACAATGTCTGAGGCTTTCCCTGAAAGTAATATTTTCCAACTAATTGTCATATTCCCATGTAGACCAGGAGTTTTTCTTAATGCGGAATTGTAGCAAGAACGGATTTCTTCTTTTTTATTAAAGATAACAAAATCTACCATTTTTGTATCAATATAAGCTTCAGGAGGAGGAACAGGAGGCATTTTAAAAATACCAACGGAATAAAAGGCATTATGCATCATATTATTATATTGAAAATCATAATTTATTTTATCATTTGTTCTTCTAAAATCAGAAGGAATAATTAAGCTATTATTAGAAATCCAAATTACAGAGTTCATGGGATAAAAATTCATTTTTTTTGTTTTTTTATCTAGTGATTTTCTATATGAGGAATCTTCTGCAAATTTAGCCTCTCTTTCAGCTTCTTTATAATTACTAAATTCTTGTTTAAATGATTTATCTGGTTGTGGACCTAATACTTGACCTGTAGAAGGCGGATCAACAATTCCCAATTTTTTTGCTTTATGCTGTTTTTCATAAAACTCTTTTAATATAATATGCTCTTCTTCAAGGTATTCAAGAATAGCTTTATCAGTTGCTTCAAGTTGTTTTAATCTTTTTAATAAGGTTACATATTGAGACTTACCATCAACTCCTGAAATTGGTGTTGAAAATGAGGGATACGGTTTTAAAAATGAGTAATATCGATCCGAGTTTTTAGAAGTTCTTTCTGCTTCTATTTTTTTATAATTATCAAATATATTTTTTTCCCAATCATCTATTTTTTTGTTATTATCTACATATTTATGTGCATTTTGTAAGAATGGAATAATAGAGTTTGTACTTTTTCCATTTTCAGATGCTTCCCATCTTTTCATAAGTTCAAAAATCCAAAATATAGCTAATTTTTCATTATCGTTTTGATCATATTTGTTTTTATAAATAAAAGGAAGTAGCCTTATATTTTCTGGTGAAATAAATTTAATTGAGATGTCTTGTGGAAGATTAATTAATCCTGAAATAGGCTCCATAGGTGCTTTTAGCAACCAAAATATAATAGGGAGAAAAGTGATTCCTGTTATAATCATACTAATTGGTATTATTTTACGTTCAATAGGAATGTCATATTCAGGCATTTGAAAAAAAATTTTTTCTAAAGGCTGTATTTTAATCTCTCTTTTTCGGAGAAATTCTTTCTCAATTTTAAATGTAATATCATATCCGTGGTATTGTATTTTTCCACGAGATCCGTAATCAAGAGAAACGATGAGTGGGTCTTCAATTGATGTCAATTGTAATAAGGATCCTCTTGGGGAAGTAAACTCCTTTAAATTACCAAATTTATTTCCAGTACTTAAAAAACCATCCAATCTGGGGTCTAAAATAATATCTACTTTATTTCTACCTATTTTGAAAAGTCCAATTTCAATTAATGTCTGAGCAAATGGAATAAACAATTCACAAGTAGAATTATAACCTATTTTAATTTTTTTTGAAAAAAAGGAGTCAATCTTTAATTTTTTCTCTATTTGAAGAGAACCAGTTTGGAATACTTGTAAAAAAAGAAAAGTATTTTGATTTAATATTTTTTTACTTTTTTCTGCCATATTGGCTACCTTTCAACTGCAATATCAAAATCATCATATCCAAATTGAGAAAATATTTTAATGATATATTTTATATTTTTAAAAGATAATGATTTATCAGTCCAAATTTTAACTCTTGAAATTGAAGGGTCTTTAACTCTCATAATTAAAGCTGTCAACATAATATTTTTTCTTTTTTCTTCAAAGTATTCTAAAAAACTTGATGCCTGACTTGGCAATAAATAACTTTTTCCATTTTCAAAAATAATTCTAATATTATTTGATTTATCCATTGAAATATAAATTGAAATAGCCGCTTTTCTTTCTTTAATAAAAAAACCATTATTTGAGTTTTTAATATCATTGAATTTAATAAATGTTTTTGATGCAGATTCAAAAAGGAAAAATTCTTCTCTTATTTTTATTGAAATAATAAAAAAAATCCAGCTAATGAATGCAGCCATAGCTAAAGAAAATAAAAACTGTCTAGAAATTAATTTATAAGAAATAACATTATTTGCTCTTTCTTCCTTCCATACACCAAATTTTTTTGTTGCATTCGTAAACATTTAAACCTCAATTAAGTTTTATAGGGTCTAGTAAAACTATTGATGGATGAATATTATTTTTGCTATTTTTATTTTGACTACTAATTAAATCAAATGTTTTTTGTAATAAATCTAGATTTTTATCGTAAGGTAATTCGGTTTCAAATATGACTCCAAATGCCTTTGCGGGAAAAATTTGATTTTTGTTTTTAAAATCATTAATTTTAATCTTAAAATCATCTTGCCAATTTTTATTTAATACTAAAACATCATTATTTGGCATTGGTGCAATTACATTTTTTATGGATCCAAATAAAACATGTTCTTTAACAAATACAAATACCGGTGAATTATTATTTAATGATACTTCATTTTTTATATCATCATTTTTATTATTTTCTGTATTTACAGTTCTTATATTGAAAAAAATAATATTTCGATCATGTGTTTTTAGAATTTCGACAATAGTAAATAAAAACCCAATACCTATTGTAGTAATGAGTGCAAATCCCCAGTAAGTCCAAGCAAAGCTAGATAATTTCTTCTTCGTCAGGAACCTCTTGTAGACCCGGGTCTGAACTATCATCTTTCTTTCCTTTCGATTCGGCTCTTTCTACATTATCGTTATCTGAATTTCCTCTCGAATAATTATCCGAAGCTTCTTCTTGATTGCCGGAAGAAGGAGCTCCTCCTGTAAACATAGGTTGCATTTCAGGGGAAAGAATATTTAAAACCACGCAAAGACTATGCTCCATTTCGGATTCTAATCTCCATGCAATCGCATCTAAAATTCCAAAAGGTAACATTAATAAAACAGCAGAAACGAGTGAAATAGCTAAGGGTAATAATGCATGAGATAATCCAGTAGAAAATGCAAAACTTTTCACTCCAAGTTCTAATCCTTCTACCATTCTAAATGAAGTCCAAATTCCTTGAACAGCGGCAATTGCTCCAAGTAAAACACATGCAGCAGCTAAGTTTGGTAATTGATTTATTCTTCTTCTAATTCTTGGAAAAAAACGAAGACTTTCTTCTGAAACAGTTGCTCTTACTCGCATAGGATCATTTTCGTAAGCATTGATCGCTTTTAGGGTGAGCATAGGAACAGCTGTCTTTGAGGTTGCTTTTGTAAAACTTCTTGCTCTTTCCATGTCATTAGCTGCAAGCATTTTTTTAATTGTAGAATTAAATTTTTCGAAATTTATTCTATAAACAAATTGGAGTAAAATAAATTTTTCAAATATGATAATATAACCAACTGACACAAAGGCTAAAATAACAAATGGAATAATTTCTCCATTTCGATACATTAAAAAAATATCATTAAGCATACGAATTCCTTATTTCTCTATTGGAAATTCTTGCGCAAAGTCTTGCTCTTTCATACCTGTTAGATCTTCTGGTCTATCTAATAAACTTATGAGTTCTTTTCCTGGTTTAAATCCGGTATCAAAAGAATCAATATCATAATCAAATTTTGGCAAAGGGATATCTGCTAAACTTGTAGGTTCTGCATCGCCATCAATTTTTATTGAATTATTTTTATTTGACTCTTCTTGTGAATTTGCTGTGCTTTTTGGTAAAATTAGAAATAATAAAATGGCGGGTAAAATATATTTAATGTTTTTTTTAATTTTTAAGCTCATATTTAATATTCCTAAATTTTTTAATATATTCTTAAGATATAATGTTATTATTTCTTTTCTTTTTCAAATATTTTATATTCATCATTTTGACTTTTTGCTAAGTAAATTTTGCATGTGGGAAAATATTATATGTTTTTGAATTATGGAGTTATTAAAAATAATAGATGTTAAATAAAATATTATTTTAAAAATTTTTATTAAAAATAGAAATTTTTTCCCCTTTTTTAATAAGGGGCGTAAATTAAAACTTGGTTGGTCGTTTGTTAAAATGAACTTTAAAATTTTAAATGTAGTTAAAATTATTCGTCTTCATCATAGATAATGATATCTTCCCAGGAAAAACCATTTGCAACCATAACGATTTCATACTCTTTACCGTCTTTTTCAATAAAATTTTCTGTAAAAAGACATTCTTTTCCATCAATCGTGATGAAATTTGGCACTTCATCTTCATCACTGTGGCCTGCATTGCGGTATAAATCATCAATTTTATCACGTTCCACTAAGTAGTACTCGCCTTTCACGGGCGACATTTTTACAAGAGTATCAGATAATGCCATGGAATTTCTCCTTAAAAGAGGTTAACAAACGAAATATAGGTTATTCTAATTAAAAGGAGGCGACAAGGCATAAATGAGAAAATTAAATCAAGTCCTATCAGATTATGAAATGAACTTACCTGTGCCTGAAAAAAAGAAAATATTAAGAAAAATACTTATAGATGAAAGACAGAAATTATCAGAGATCGCGAAACCACAGGACTGGGGATCCCGTCAATTTTTTAGAGCATTAGAGTTACTTAAGATTACAAATGATGAAATAAATAAAAAAAATATCAATAGACAATTCGTCATTGCATGTTTTTTTCCAATTAAAAATGAATTAGATATTTCTTATTTTGCGGATGAAGATTGGCTTTTTCCTAAGATATCTAAGAATGGAATCATTAAATGGTTTGAGTATGGCGATGGTAAAAAAGATTTAATAAGAAATAATTATGGAATTTTGGAAAAGCCAGAAGAATTGTGTTTTGAATACAGCTTAGAGATGTCTCCAATGCTTTGTTTTGTTCCTGGTCTAGCAGCATCTCAAGATGGCTATAGATTAGGGTATGGCGGTGGATTTTATGATAGATTTATAAATAAAATGAATAAACGCATAACGACTGTATTTTTCCTCCCCTCGGAAAAATTTGTTTTTGATGAAATCCCTTTTGATGAAAATGATCAAAAAATAGACTTAGTAGTGTGGTAATAATTTAAAACTCTTAATTAATTAAAAATCTATCTCTAATATTAAAAATTAATTTGCTGCAAAAAATTAAAAAAATTATATTTAATTATAATATTATTTAAAAATAATTATCAATATATTAATTTTTATATATTGAAATATATGTTCTTTAAAATAAATAATAAATATGATTATTTTATTAAATATAAAATAGATTGCCAAAAATATTAAGCAATTTAATTTAAACATTTCTATTTAAAAATTTGACTTTTAAAAAACTTTTTTGTAGCTTGGCTATTCAGTCAACCAAACATGTTAAATAAAATAATTACTCAAGAAATGAGGTATTTTTATGAGCTTAAATCGCAATTATTTTGCTTTTTTATCTATTTCTGTAATCGCAGTTTCCTTTTTATCCGCATGCGGTAAAAATTCTAATAATGATAATAACTCTAATGAACAAAAAATTCAAAACAACTCAACTCAAGAAGCTCTTAATGATAAATATTGTACAGATCTCTCTGATGGTTCTAAGAATCCTTTAGGTAAATTTCAATGGCATTTAAAAAATACTGGACAAAGAGCATTTGCAACGGAAGGCGGTGTTGCTGGTGAAGATATAAATGCAGAGCCAGCATTAAAAGAAGAATGTCTGAGTGGAAATGGAGTTAGCGTTGCCGTTGTTGACTCAGGAATGCAAATAATCCATCCTTCTTTAAAGCCAAATATTGATGGTAACAGCAAAGCAAAATCAATTAACTTCAGAGATAATCGTTTACAAAATAATGATCCATCTCCTATTCCTGAAGATGATGAAGACCATGGAACGATGGTGAGCGGTATTATTGCTATGCGTAGTAATTTAGGATTTGGAGGATCTGGCGTTGCTCCTCGTGCTAAATTAGCTGGATATAATATTATACAAGCCGAAGCAGGAGTTCAACAATTTCAAAATTTCGTTGATTCACTTGGTGGTTCCGATTCCTCAAAAGGTAACGATATTTTTAATATGAGTTATGGTGATAATAATTTAGAACAAATATCATCAGATGACCCAATAACTTTAGGCGCTCTTACTGCTTATAAATATGGAACAAGACATTTAAGAAATGGAAAAGGCGCTCTTTATGTTAAAGCTGCAGGAAATGGCTTTACAAAATTAGGTCGAGACAGACCAAGTATTGAAGCTTGTAAAATGGCTATTAAATTGGGAGTAACTTGCCAAAATTCAAGCATGAATACGGATAATACCATACCCGAAGTTATTACAGTTGGCGCTATTAGTGCCAAAGGAAAGAAGACAAGCTATTCCACAACAGGATCTTCTTTATGGATTAGTGCACCTGGCGGAGAGTTTGGTTTTGATAAAAATTGGATAGATTCACAATATGCAATATTTTCAAAAACCGTGGAATGGCAAACACTACGTCCATCTCTTGGAGAACCTGCTATCGTAACAACAGATGTTATGGGTTCTAGATACGGAATGAGTAAGCTTGTAAATTATGATAGCGAATTTTCATTAGAAGACGTTTTTAGTATCAGAAATTCATTTAATGCTGGTTATGCAGTAGACAATGAAGGTAGATATTTAAATTCAGAATATAATTATACGAATACAATGAATGGAACTTCTTCCGCTACTCCTGTTACTTCAGGAAGTCTTGCATTAATTTTAGAAGCAAATCCAAATTTAACATGGCGTGATGTCAAATATATAATAGCTAAAACAGCTGCAAAAGTAGACCCTAATTTTTCTGGTGTCAAAGTTAAAGTAGCTAATGACGAAGATTATCAAGCTGAAGATGGATGGACCAAAAATGCAGCTGGTTTTAATTTTTCAAATTGGTATGGATTTGGAAGAATTAATGTTGGGGAAGCTGTTAAATTAGCAAAAAACTATAATGTTAATTTAGGTGCTTATACAGAAAATAATTGGTACCCATTAAGAGGATATGCAACAAATTTAGCAGTTGCACCTGGGGCAAAAGGTTTAGTATACAAAATTCCTTCAATTCCAAAAGCGGCAAATCTTAAAATTGAATCTCTTCGTGCAGAAGTTTCAGTTGATAGTGATTTTATTGGTGATGTTGGACTTGAATTAACTTCTCCAAGCGGAACAAAAAGTATTATTTGGAATATTGGAAATGCATTTTCTAGTAATGGAAATTTAGTAAATATGCCAATTCAAAGTAACGCATTCTATGGTGAAAACAGTGCAGGTGTTTGGACATTAAAAGTAATAAATAGTGGTTTAAATGCAAAAACAGTTTCCTTTAAAGGAATAAGATTACAAATTGCTGGTCAAAAAGTTTCATTATAATTTTAAATAATAATGAAACAAAATGAATATTTATAAAATTAAATTAACTATTAAGGAAAAATATCATGAAACTTAGAAATACATTTCTTTATATAAGTGCATTTTCATTATTCAATATATTTGCATTAAACTCTTATGCAGTTGTCGATACTTTTTCATTAAATAATGAAGCTGACTTAAAAAGTGGTAATGATGAAAATAAATTAATTGAAAACATTAATAAAAATTTAAGTGTAGATGAAGTTTTTACACAAGGTGGTATGAATTATACTTTATATAAAGGCTTAAAAGCATTTGTTGGAAAAGATACAAGTAAAGATTTTTCAAACGAAGTATCTTCAGGAAACTCTCCACAAGATCTATCTATTAGAGCGCCAAAGACAATTCTTTTAGATAAAGGCGCATTTAAAATATTTTTTGATTCAAAATCGGTTCGTAATTCAAAAAATAGAAACTCTTCAGATAGAATGACTTCAACCTCTGTGAATGATTTTAGTGACTCTGAATCTCAAGAAAGTGTGGCTAGTAAATCAGCTTTTAAAGTTGCTTTTAATAATCAAACTAAAAAGTTTGCTGTTGTAACTGGAAATGCTATAGTAAAAGTAAATCCAGATAAAAAAGTTAAAATACCAAATACATCTTATCAAGTTTTGAAATCTTATAAAGAATTAGGTCTATATGTAATTAAAGTACCTGAAAATATAAAGTTTCAAGATGCAGTGAGTCAATTAAAGAAATTAAATCCTTATAGCCAAGCTGTTTCAGATGATAAAGTAACAAGTGTAAATGTCGAAGTTTTAGAAAACTTTAAAACTCCAATGTAAAAATAAAATATACTAAAAATTTTTCTTGAGCCCTTAAATTTCATGAATTTTGAAAGGGCTTCATTTTTTGCGACCATTTAATAAGGGGAGTTATAATGATTTTGTCAAATAAGAGAATTTTATTGATTTCAATTTTAACGGTTTCGTTTGTATCATCATGCGGAAAAAAAAACAAATTCTCCTGATATTATAGAAACAAAAAATGAAAATACAAATCAGGAAAATACGAATCAAGAAAGTGATAAAAAAGATGGCGAAGGTTTAAATAACGATAATAATAAATTTTGTAAGGATTTATCAGATGAAAAAGCAAATCCATTAGGTAAATATCAGTGGCATTTATTAAATAATGGAAATACTGCTTTCTCAACAACTCTTCCTAAAGCTGGTGAAGATATAAATGTAAATTCTGTTCTAAAAAATGATTGTTTAAGTGGAAATAATGTATATGTAGCCGTAGCAGATTCTGGTCTTCAAATAAGTCATCCTTCATTAGCTCCTAATGTTGATAATAAAGCAAATGTATCAAAAACATGGTCGTTAAATTTTAGAAGAAACGGCTTACCTCCAAACGATCCATCACCAATAGATGGTGATGAACCAGATCATGGGACAATGGTTTCTGGAATTATTGGGATGAGAAGTAATTTAGGATTTGGTGGTTCAGGAGTGGCTCCAAGAGCACATTTGTCTGGATATAATGTTATAAGTAGCGGCTCTCAAAACTTCAAAAACTTTTTAGATTCCTTGGGTGGTTCAGATGCTTCAAAAGGGAATGATATTTTTAGTATGAGTTTTGGTATGAATAATACAAGACAAATTAAAGAGGATAACCCAACGACAAAAGCATCTGTAGCCGCCTTTAAATCCGGGACAACGACATTAAGAAATGGAAAAGGCGCTCTTTATGTAAAAGCAGCTGGAAACGGTTTTAGTAGTATGGGAATGTTTTCTGGTAGTTCTTGCGATGATGCAAAAAAATTAAATTTATCCTGTCAAAATTCAAGTATGAATTTTGAAAATACACTGGCAGAAGTAATCACCGTGGGAGCAATAAATTCACAAGGTGTGAAATCTTCTTATTCAACAACAGGTTCATCTTTATGGATAAGTGCTCCAGGTGGTGAATTTGGTAAAAATAAAGAATGGGTCGAAAAAAATTATAAAACCATTAATGAAGTAATGGATTGGACAAAAATTCGAGCTACAGCTGCTGATCCTGCAATTATTACAACAGATGTTGTTGGCTCAAAATATGGTTTAAGCCGTAATCCCGATTTTAAAAATAAAGAGGACATTTTAAAAATTGGAAATCCTTTTAATGCTTGTGAAGTAGATGTTAATAAAGATTGTAATTACACAAATTCAATGAATGGAACTTCTTCAGCTACTCCTGTTACTTCTGGTAGTATCGCTCTTATATTAGAAGCAAATCCAGAATTAACTTGGCGCGATGTGAAATATATTTTAGCGAAAACAGCTACAAAAGTAGATCAAAATTTTAATGGTGTTTCTATAAATATTGCTGAATGGGTATCATATCAAGCAGAGCAAGGTTGGGTAACAAATGCAGCTGGTTTTCATTTTTCCAATTGGTACGGATTTGGACGGGTGAATGTTGCAGATGCGGTGGCTCTTGCAAAAAATTATAATGTAAATTTAGGCGAATATATTGAAAAAGATTGGATACCAAAATTACCCTCTGATTTTAGCCAACCTGTTCCAGCAGGAGATGTTAATGGGTATGAATCTAAGTTAACAGTTTTTAGTTCTAATTCATTAAAGATAGAAAATATTCAAATTAAAGTTTCTTTAGAAAGTAAATTTATTGGTGATGTAGCATTAGAATTAACTTCACCAAGTGGCACAAAAAGTATTGTTTGGAATGCTGCAAATGCATTTTCAAGTAATGGCAATTTAGTTGGAATGCAAATTCAATCAAATGCATTTTATGGTGAGGATAGTAAAGGTGAATGGAAGCTTAAAGTAATAAATACTGGTATACATAAAAAGGAAGCTACATTTAAAGGTTGGCAATTAAAAGTTACAGGGCATCAATAAACGTAGTTTTTAATATTTAATATTATTAGTGTAGGAGAGAATGTATGACAATGAAAACAATTTTGTATACTGCAAGTTTTCTGGCTTTTAACTACTTTTCATTAAGCGCAATTGCAGCTGAAAAATCGATACATCTTGATGATAAAATAGAAAATCCAGTGGTCACTGGAAAAGAAGTGGCTAAAAAATTTAAAGTCTCTGAAAGTTTTGTCCAGGGTGGAGTTAAATATACTGTTTACCAAGAACTAGAAGCTGATTTTAGCAAAGATTCTAAAATTGAAACGAATAAAACAAAAAATCTTATAAAAACAAAAGGATTTAATATATATAATATCTCTCCAAATGAAAATGAAAAAACAAAAACTTTTAATAATAAAGTTGTTATAAATGAATCAACAGATTCTTTTGGGGTTCTAAGTGGAAGCATAATTATTAAAACAAAGAATAATGCTGTTTTTAATGATAAATCATTTGAAATCGTAAAAAGTTATCCAAATTTAGGATACTATTTAGTTCGTATTCCTAAAGCGTATAAAATTCAAGATACCATAACAAAAATTAAAAACATTGAAAATGTTGAAGAAGTAAGCGTTGAGGTTTTAGAAAACTTCAAGGAGCCTCTTTGACTCTAAATAATAATTTATTTAATGGTATTCAAAATATTTGATTATTTGTTGTATTTAAAGGTTAAATAAAATTTAAATTTTAATAAATTTTGTTTTTTACAATTAAATACGGTTTAATTTTGTTAATTTATTTAAAAATAATCTTGATAGAAAATAAATTTTGTTTTATTAAAAACCTTGCGGTATCAGCTATTTTTTTGCGCAAAAAAAATTGAATTCATTTAACAATAATTAAATATGCCAGTTAAGATTTGAGAATGTGTCTTTAGAAAAAGAATATGTATTTAAAAAGGCATGCAGAAAATCTTCCGAAAACATGGACAAGCAAGCCCTTTGTTAAACGGACTTTG
>NZ_JBIPMD010000145.1:0-8393 GCF_044369315.1 Silvanigrella sp. | reverse complement strand
AAATGGAAGGAAAAAGATATTGGATTGAATTTTAACTGACAGACAATTTCATTTTTGGGAGTCTTTGTAAACAGGGAGATTGTCAGATAATATACCATCTACTACAAATTAACGCCATCCCACTTGATCAAGCATCATAATGGCCTTAGGAGTGTTTTCTCCCACCTTTGATAAAGTTACGGTATCAAATTTAGGTTTTCCCATATTCTTTAAGACATTTGTCCACTCAACATCTGTTCTTACAGGATACTCATTGTTCATTTTTGCTAAAATTTCTTGAGCATCTTTGCTTACTAAAAATTCGATAAGTTTAATTCCATTTTCTTTATTGGGAGCGTATTTTGCAATGCCAGCAATACTTGCATTGATATGCATGCCTCTATTTGTTTGGTTTGGAAATACAATTCCTAAATTTTTTACAACTTTTTGATCTTCGGGATCTTCCGATTTTAATAAGCGAGCGTAGTAATAAGTATTTACAATAGCAATTTCACCCTTGCCATTGTAAATTGCCTTCATTTGATCAATATCTCCACCTTCTGGTTTTCTAGCTAAATTCCCCGTGATCTTTTCGCACCACAATTTTGTTTTTTCTTCACCATTAGCTTGAATGAGAGAAGCTACTAAAGATTGATTATAGACATGATTAGAGGTTCGAGCTAAAATTTTTCCTTTGAATTTTTCATTTGAAAGATCTTCATAGTTTTGAATTTCATTCTCTTTTATTTTTGTTTTATCATATACAATGGCACGACCTCTTAATGTAATTGCATACCATGAGAAATTTTCTTCTACTAAATTACTTGGAACAGATTTTTGCAAGGTTTCCGTTTTAACGGGCTGAAAAAGATCTGCATTTTCAGCCTTCCAAGCATTTCCGATATCCACAGTTATAATCACGTCAGCTGGACTTTTTTTACCTTCACTTTTAATTCGCTCTATCATTTGTGAAGCTTCTTTAATTTGTAATAAATTTACTTTTATTCCGCTCTGTTTTTTGAACAATTCAAATAGTTCGTTATCTACACCATAATGGCGAGAAGAATATAAGTTCACAACTTTTTCATTTTCTGAAGATGCATAAACTTCGTGACTCATAAAGACGGATAACAAAAGACCAAAAACAGCAGATGAAAAGAATTTACTTTTTAATTTCATTTAACTTATCCTCATTTTGTTTTATTTGAAATCGCCTGAAAAAGCGATAAAAAAGATATATTGAAATCAAGAATCATTATCAATCAAAAATGAAGTTTTTTTTATAAACCTATGATATTTTTATTTAACTTTTTCAATTTCATGTTGAATCAACTACTTTGAGTTGCTTTTGAGCACTAAAATTAAAAATAGCAGACATGCGCAATGCTTTTTGTTTTTAGTTTATGATTCTGATTTTCTAAACGGAATTTTACGTTAGATAAATATTCAAATAATTTTCCACTACTTCCAAGAATTTCAAGAGGTGTTTCTATTATAAACTCTAACAAATACTTAGCTATAAGAAAGTTTTCTTTCAAACAAAATGAATTAAAATTAAACGAACTTTCGGTTAATTCATTCCAAAGATCATCTATATTATTAGGAAAATAAACTTCAGATTCTATTGCTCGTAATTCTAAATTCATATTTTTATGAACACGAATATAAAATTGAATTGACTTTGTTAAGTTATTCACAATATCTACAAAATCTTTTCCTTTGTATTTCTCTCCTAAAAGATTAATATCTGAATCTTTCGACTCATGTATGAATAATGCCAAACCATTTTTCTTTATTTTATGAAATAAATTTTGAATAAAACGAAAGAGAAAAGAATAGTCATTTATATAGTAAGCTGAATGTGAAACAAGCAAAATATCAATATTGTTTTTAAAATGAAGAAGCGTCTCCCCAAAACAATCACCCTCCAAAATTTCATTTTCAATACCAATATTATTTAGTCTATTTGAAGTTAATTTCACAAATTTTGAATTTTTTTCGATACCTTGATATTTTAAATTTAATTTATTCTTTAAAAATAATTTTCCAATTTGCTCTGATAAAATTCCATTTCCACAGCCTAAATCCAAAATAACAAAATCTTGCATATCTGCTTTATTATTATCAATATATTTTTGAAATAATTTTGAAATGAATAAATTTGTATTCTGTTTTTCATTTGTATTTTTTGAAAATGTTTCAAACCACAATGATGTTCTTTCACTTCGTAATGAGTTTTCAAAATTAGAAATAGAATTCATATGAATTTTTTCTCCTTTTTATGATCCTGATAACAATCCATATCAATTAAAAATTCTACTTTAGCTGCAAGTTCTCTAGCGAGATCGAGAGCTTGTTCAGCGGTATCATGAGTTACAATAATCGTTCCAATCACTTCTTTATCTAAAGAATTAAAATGAACCCACTTATCCATATCACTATGAAAATTTATGGCTTCCATATTTGGGTGAATTAAAAATTCATTTAAATTTTTAATTCCTTTAAAAACACCAATATTTGGCAACAAAAGCTTATATATTGCAACCACCTTTAAACTTTCTGGATGCCAATTTATATTTTGACCTAAAGCAAGATCAATTAACAAATGGGAAAGTTTTATGCCTGTTGAAATTTCAATCATTTGACTCGCTAATGGATTATTGTTGAGACTTGGAATAATATCTAAAATTTTTACAGAACTATTTTCAATTTTACAGTTTACTTGAATAGCTCCTACATCAAACTCTAGCTCATGAATTATTGGAGAAATTCTTTTGAATAGAAGATCCGTTTCATCATAATTAGCTGGGTAAACGGTTGCTATATCCAAAAAATGATTTTTTTAATTTGAATAACTTCTTTTATAAAAACACCAGTTAAGACCAACCTACCATCTATAGATTTTATAAAATGAACAGAATACTCATTTCCTTCAATCATACTCTCAATTAAAACACCTTTTCCAAAAGTATCACCGACAATATTTTGCAACTTATAATTATTTTCATGAAAATATTCTTTTAAATCATTTTCATTATTTAATTTTTTTGAAAAAATTCCTTTATTTCTTAATAAAGATTTCATTACACAAGGGTAACCAATGTCTTTCGCAAATAACTCGGCTTCTAAAATATTATTTGATAATGAATACTTTGGATTTAAATTCGGGTCCATTTTTTTTAACAACTCTCTTAATTTATAACGATTATTCATAATCGAAATACTTATAGCTTTGTTAGTAGGTAATTTTAAAAAATCACATAATGAAGCCGCATTATTTTCAAAATCTTCATTTAGAGAGGTCACTGCTAATATTTTATATTTTTTTAAAATAAAATTTGTTGCTTTCAGAAGAGATTTTATATCGGATGTATTTAATTCTATTACTTCATCAAAATATCTATAATAATAATGATCAAATTGATTTTTATTTCTGCAAAAAAAGATTGCTTTTAATCCTAATTCATTAACATATCTTAGTGATTCCATATTAAATTCAGTGAAATTTGCCTCAATAAAAATAAAACAATTCATATATTTATTCTCCAAAAGTAGAAATTAATGATATATAATTTAAATTTATTGAAATCATTAAAATTTAACATAAAATTTAAGTAATTTGTATTTATTTTTTTTAAAAATAATCATTTCAATTGTTATATATAATTAACAAATATCAATTGTCAATCAAAATTTTATATTATTTATAAATTTAATACAAATTTAAAATGGTACTCTTAAAATATCATATAATATAAATATATAAATCAAAAATCATAACATTTTTATAAATTAAATTATTTGAAAAATAAAAAGATATATGATAATTATTTATAACATTTTATTGTGTTTCATTAAAAAAATTATTTAAATATGATTACCAAAAAAATAAATAATTTAGTGGCATATTTTTTTATTTTCTTCGCGCGCCTGATTTTCAATATCTTCTAAAACAGACTGAACATTTGATCCCTGAATAACAATAGGTGAGTTTATTTTCATTTTCTCTTTTTTCGAATTTGAATATACAATATCTAATTGCAACCAGGTCCCAGAAGCTAAATCTAATAAAGCCTGTTTTGATGCAATAGTCACTTTATCATTATTTTGAAGAATATCAGAAGCTATCGCAGCTGTTTCTCCCTTAATGAAAAATATACTTTTCGTTTGATTTTCTTTACTTAATTCCTTAAAATTGCATCTTTTTATTTTTCCAACAATTTTATTATTAAAATCTTTTTTCACTTCAATAGAAATATCGCCACCACCTGTTCTTTCTATTAAAAAGGAGTCTAAAGAATCATAATTTGAAATTCCGTAAACTGCTGAATGCAATAAAAAAACGAAAGAAAGGAATTTAAGCATAAAAACACCCCAAATATTAAAACAAAATATATCATATTCTATTTATCTATTTTAGTAAATATGAATGAAATAAATATATTTTATTTTTTATATTTTTATTTTAATCTTAAAATATACACTTTTATATTTAGTATTTACATATATTTACACTTATGTTATAAAAAAAGCTGTTTAAAGAAATAGCTTCCCTAAGCTAATAGCATAAAGGATTTCCTAATTTGAAATTAAATTTTATTCATGGCTTTTTGGGGCGTCCCTCAGATTGGGAAAAAATTAAAATCTATTTTAAAGATTTTGACCTTCAATTCCATAGTATTTCAGACTATATTTTAGAAAATAACATAAATCATAATAATGATTTTTTAAATTGGTCTCAAAATTTTAATAATTCTTGTTTATTAAATAAATCTAACCATAAAAATATCATTATTGGTTATTCACTGGGGGGAAGACTCGCTCTCCACTCCTTAATATCTAAAAATTTTCAATGGGATGCTGCTATAATCGTTAGTGCGAATCCTGGTTTAAGCAATGAAAATGAAAAAAAACTCCGCATAGAAAAAGACCTTCATTGGTCCCATCGTTTTTTAAATGAAAATTGGGTAGATGTTATAAAAGACTGGGATTCCCAACCTACTTTTGCAGGAATTCAAAACACATTAGTTAGGAAAAAAGAAGAAATAAACAAAAATGAAATATTTGATATTTTAAATCGATTTTCACTTGGAAAACAAAATGACTTACAAGAAAGTATTGAAAAATTAAAAATACCAATTCTTTGGGTTAGTGGTGAAAAAGATACTAAGTTTTCCAGTATAACAAATAAGATTCAAGCATTAAATTCAGGTATTCAAATCGCTATTATACCTCATGCAGGACACCGAGTCCCTTGGGAAGCCCCTAAAGAGTTCTCTGATCTTTGTATCTCCTTTTTGTCTAAACTATAAAATAATTTCAATTTCATAAGAACAAAGCTTCTCTTATAAAAATTTAATTAAAAGACAGTAATGGCAATTCCTAAAAAATTGGGGTTGCATCATTATATATATTCATTTATTTTAATCTAATAAAATTAATTTTATTAGATAATAAGACGATATATTTAAAAGGATAAGTAAACAATGACATTCCAGTTTCCCTTTCGTAAAAAAAATCAAAAGGAAATCCTATTTATAAAAATCTTTCTAAAAATGAAATAAAAACATTTTCAATTTCTGCACTTGGTGGTTCTCTCGAATTTTATGATTTTGTTGTGTATATCTATTTTGCTGCTATTATGTCTAAATTATTTTTTCAAAATGACTCCCCTGTAGCAGGATTGATATTAACCTATTCCGTATTTGCTTGTGGTTATTTAGCTAGAGTCATTGGAGGATTGGTCTTTAGCCATTTTGGTGATAAAAATGGAAGAAAAAATTCGTTTTCATTTACTGTTTTTTTAATGGCAGCACCAACCTTTATTATAGGGATTTTACCGACCTATTCACAAATCGGAATTACTGCATCTATTTTATTATTTATCTGTCGTTTTGCACAAGGCTTGGCTATTGGTGGTGAAATTCCTTGCTCCATTACGTTTATTTATGAACATGCACAAAAATCTCATAGAGGTTTAGCTTGTGGAATTCTTTTTTGTGGAATTATATTTGGAATTTTTTTGGGATCAAGCGCAGGTTATTTAGTTACAAAATTCATGAGTGAAGAAACAATTTATTCATGGGGATGGAGAATTCCATTCTTAATTGGTGGAGTCCTTGGTTTAATTGGTGTTTATTTAAGAAGATATTTAACGGAAACACCAGTTTTTAAGCAAATGAAAAAAGAAAATATAAAATACCCCGTTCAACTTATATTTAAAGATCATAAATTTTCTTTAATACAAACAGCAAGTGCTATATGGGTTGTTGCGGTTGCTGTAACCCTTTATCTCTTGTATCTTCCAAATTACTTTAAAACATATTATTCATTTCAATCCGAAGATATCTTAAAAATAAATTCCATATTTGTTCTAATTTATGCATTATTTATTGTATTATTTGGCTATATTTCGGATAAAATTGGTGGTCGTAAAGTTTTTAACTTTTCTTGTATTTTATTTATCATATTCTCTTACCCTATTTTTAACTCCTTCAGTGAAAATGATTTCAATTCTATTTATATTTGTTATTCTATTGTATCTGTCGCTACGGCAGCTGCAACAGCTTCCGCTATTTTATTATTAGCAGAATCTTATCCTACAAAAATTAGATATTCTGGTTCATCATTAAGTTACAATTTGGCTTTTGGAATTTTTGGAGGATTTACACCACTTATTGCGACTACTTTAATTGAGCATTTTAAATCAAAAAGTGCGCCAGCTTTTTATATGATTCTGGTTGCTATCATTGGATTTATTTTAAGCTTAATAAGAAAGAATAAAGTTCATGATTCTTGAATAATTTATTCTTAATTTATTTTCACGTAGTCTACTTTTAAACTCGAATTTTTTTGAATGAGATTCGATATGGGATAAATATAATATCCCTCATATACTCCTGTTTTAGTACTTTTCTTATAAAGAATAATATCTTTTTTTAGTTTAACAATATAGTCAATATTTTCAATCTCATTACTTGAAATATTAGGAAATAGATCAAATATAAAACCTGTCTTTAATAAAGAATACTGAGTCGTGTTTAAAATATCATAGGTACCATCTTTTTTTAATATATATAAAAATTTATTTCGGTTATCTTGAACAACAAAAACAGCAAAAATTAATGATAAATATTTTTCACTCCATGTTTTTTCAATTACATATTTTCTTTCAATGCTATTTTCTATATTATCTAATTTTAAAATATTTCCCTTATAATCAATAAATCGAATGTCTCCCAAAAAATGATTTCTATTTGTGATTTCACCAAAAGCAAATAATTTATAATTTAACTGATAAGGATTAGATGAGCTAATCCAACTATAAACTCCCCAATATTCATCCACTGTACTTTCATAAGCAAACAAATTTGTTGAAGAGTTTAATTGTCTAAAAGAACCTTGATCATTTGTAAGAAATAAGGTTAAAGAATTTATTTCACTATAAGCATTAATTAGATTTTTTTTATTTATATTTATGTTTTCACCTATTTTACATAATGTCTTTTTTAATGAATTCCTTGCATCTAACAATTTAGTACATGATTCATCTTTAATTTTAATTGAATTCCATCTCTCATTATTAAAATGTTGTAAATACAACGCTATTTTTTTATTTGTATCGATATTTTTTATTAATATCTCATTTTTATTAATATCATCTTCGGTCCAATTCAGAACATGATTATACTCCAATTTATATAAATTAGAATTCCTTACAATCTTAAAATTAGCAGGATTTATATAGCGAAAATCTGTATAAAAATATTTATGACTATCTGTTTGATAAAAATAATACCTATCATTATATTTTAAGGATTCACCAATTGCCAGCCTATTTTTTTCATGAATATAGACCAGATTTTTTTCTTTATCATATTCTGCGAAATCCGTTTCATTTAAAAGTATGGAAATAATTTTACTTTCTGTATCAACAGAAGCTATAACATCCTTCAGATTTTTATTTATATTTTTAGACAAAAATTCAGACTTTAAACCTATTATTTGATATTCTAAATCATAATTAAATTCAAATATATACTCTTCATTAGAAAATACAAATTGATCTTTACTTAAATATTCTCTCTTTAATCCATTTAAATCAAATTGCTTAAAAGTAAGCTCACCAGTTGAACTCTCTATTATTATATAAAATTTGAGACCAGATATAAAATGATAAGAATGCCCCGTTTCTAAATCTTTGTAACTTTGAATTTTTTTAGCATCTTCATCATTTTCACAAAAAAATTGATTATTTTTTATCATAAAAAATTTATCTGTTTTTTGGTTATCTGTGATCCTCCCCTAAGAAAGTAGACACCCAGATCCGAAAAAAACTTATAGGAAAGAGGTGTTGAAATGGTGTTAACCAAAAGAAGGTATACAAGCGAATTCAAGCAAGGGGCGATTGAGCT
>NZ_JBIPMD010000144.1:0-8419 GCF_044369315.1 Silvanigrella sp. | reverse complement strand
AAATATTGCAGATTCCACTATTCTCGTTTTAATGCCAAATAGCGGCGATGAAATACAATTAATGAAAGCGGGAATTTTACAACTAGCAACAATATATGTCATTAATAAATGTGATTTAGCAGATCCTTCGCGCATGATTCAAGAAATCAAAGAAAATACCCACCCGACTCAGGAAGAGGCTTGGGTACCTCCTGTTTTAAAAACTTCAGCTTCTGCAAGAGAAGGAATTTCAGAGGTCATTCAAAGCGTGTTTCTTCATCATGAATATGAAAATAAAAATTCTGTTGGAAAAGAGTTACGTTACTTAAGATTAAGAAAAGAAGTTTTGCAAAATGTAATTATGATGGCTGAATTGAAATTCAAAGAAGATGTTGAAAAAATTTCTCAAAATGAAATTGATTCTCTTTTTAGAGGAATGACTACAGCTATGTCTATTGCAAATGGAATTTTCGAAAAAAATATAAAAAATAATTAAGGTCATTCAAATGAAAATTAAAAGAATCAATCATCTTGGTATTGTTCCAAAAGATTTAAATCAATCTAAAATTTTTTTCACTACCATTCTAGGCTTAAATCATGAGGGAGGTGAAACTGTAGAAGAACAAAAAGTAGCTGTGGAATTTGTGCGCTGCGAAAATTCAAGACTAGAGCTCTTATCTCCTACGAGTTCGGAAAGTCCTATTGCAAAATTTTTGGAAACAAAAGGCTCGGGTATTCAACATATCGCATTAGAGGTCGATAATTTAGACAATTGGATTGATCATTTGAAAAAAAACAATATTAAGCTTATTGATGAAAAGCCAAGGTATGGAGCACATAATATGCGTATTGTATTTGTTCATCCTCATTCTACCGGTGGTGTGCTTGTTGAGCTTGTTGAGGAACAATCAAAATAGTTCAACTTAATCATTTTAAAGAGAATTGTAAGAATATGAAAAGTCAAAAGTTATTTGTTGTTTTCATTAGTTTATTTCTTGTATTAGGAATTGTTTCTTGTCGCTCGACACCCATTTCTGAGTTATCTCAAGATGATGGTATCACCAGAATTCGTAATGAATTTAATGATAAAAATTGGTCTGATGTGATTGCAAATGTAGATGAATATAAGGCTCGTTATCCTTACTCAAAAAATAATCCAGAAGCCGATTTAATGCAGGCAAATGCATATTATTTATCTGGAAAATATCCCGAAGCCATTGCCGCATACGAAGATTTTGCTCGAAAAAACCCAATTGATAAAAATGTTTCTTTTGCATACTACCGCATAGCAAATTCTTATGACTCACAAGCCTCTGAAGAAGTGGACAGAGAACAAGCTTCTGCAAAAAAAGCAATTTCACGTTATCAGTACTATGTTAAAACATATCCAAATGGGGAATTTAATGCGGAATCAAATGAAAGAATTAAAATTTTAACAAGAAGACTTGCTGAACATGAATTATTTGTGGCGCGATTTTACTGGAAGAAAGATCTCTATTCTGCTTCTTTATCAAGATATCTTGGCATTTTAAAAAATTATTCTCAATATAATGATCTAAAAGAAGAAGCAAAACAAAGAGCCGCCGTTTGTTACGAAGAGTTAGCAGATATTTTAGAAGATGATCCTGAATCGGATAAATATTATATATTTAAAGGTGCAAAACCAGAAGATTTAAGAAAAAAGGCTCAAGAAATAAAATCTGCTAAATAATAAATATTTTATTTATCTTTGGTAAAAATCATGAAAATTCTTCATACATCAGATTGGCATTTAGGGGTATCATTTGAAGGAATTTCTAGGGAAGAAGATCATCAGTTTTTTATAAATTGGTTAATTGATACACTAAAAGAACAGCAAATTGATATTTTAATTATTGCGGGAGATGTTTTTGATCAACCGCAACCTTCTGCAGAAGCTCAAAAAATATATTATCAATTTTTATTTCAAGTTTCAGAGAAAACCAAAGTTAAAAAGGTAATTGTTTTAGGAGGAAATCATGACTCTCCTACTCGCCTCGATGCACCGTCTGAACTTTTAAAATTACTTGATGTCTTCATTATTGGTGGTCTTAATGCCAATGCAAATCTATTATCCCGTTACCTTTGTCCTATTTATAATTTAAATAATGAAGTAGAATTAGTTATTGCTGTTGTTCCTTATATCCATGAGT
Source organism: Silvanigrella sp. (assembly GCF_044369315.1). Lineage (NCBI taxonomy): Bacteria > Pseudomonadati > Bdellovibrionota > Oligoflexia > Silvanigrellales > Silvanigrellaceae > Silvanigrella > Silvanigrella sp. The sequence continues at coordinate 6,269 of NZ_JBIPMD010000144.1, read as the reverse complement.
ATAAATTAGGTGTTCGTACTTCCTTTCAAACTGAAAAAGAAATTCAAAATAATTTTAAACAAAAAATAACAGAATTTTATTTTAATTTAGCAGAAGAAGCCGAAGTTTTAGCAAAAGATGCTCCTATTATGGCAACTGGGCATTTAGCTTGTGTTGGTTGTGAAAATGATGATGCACCACTAGAGGTTCATATGGTTGGTACCCTTGGTGGTCTGCCGAATGATATCTTTGATCCTCGTTTTTCTTATGTAGCTCTAGGGCATATTCACAGAGCTTATCATGTTGAAAACTCAAATGCATATTATAGTGGTTCCCCCATTCCTTTATCTATTAAAGAATCAAAAACGGCTCGTTATGTTCAAATTGTTACTTTTCAATCTGAAAATAATAAAAAGCCACTCATTCAAAAAGTAGAAGTTCCTGTATTAAGAAATATCATAGAAATAAAAGGAAACTTAGAAGAAATATCAACTATTTTAAAAAATTTAAGTTGGCAAACCGCAAAGCCTCCCTTACTTGCCATTCAAATTTCTGTAAATACTTATATTCCAGGAATTGATCTCGAAATTCGAAAAAATTTAAATCATTTGTTTTTTCAAAATACGCCAATAATAGCATATATCAGACAAATACCTATTTTAAATAATGATTCTAAAAATGTATACACTGAAGTTGTTTCTTTAAAAGACTTAACTACTGAACAGGTATTTATTAAAATGTGTGAAAGTCAAAACCAAGTTGTTGATAATGATTTATTAAAAGCATTTCGTAGTTTACTTAACGAAGAAAATATTTAAAGTATTATTTAATTAATTAAGGGTTTTTATTTTGAAATTATTAAAAATTGAACTTGAAAATTTAAACTCGTTGTATGGACAACACAGTGTCGATTTTGAAAAAGATTTATTGGGGTCTCCTCTTTTTTTAATTATGGGATCGACTGGAGCTGGAAAATCAACTTTAATGGATGCCATGTCTCTTGCATTATTTGGGCAAACCCCGCGATTGATAAAAAGCAAGACGGATAAAGATTCTGAAAATGATTGCAGGCAAGTCATGTCACGAGGAACCGCATTTGCATTTTCTCAATTGACATTTATAAAACTTGAAAACGGAAACTTAGAAAAATATCGTGCTACATGGCAATGTGAAAGAGCTTACAAAAAACCAGATGGAAATTTTAAGGATCCAAGAAGAATATTAGAAAAATATATTCCCGAATTTAATGAATGGGAGCAAATTGTAAGTGATCATCGGCCTAAATTTTTTGAACCGCATTTTAATAAAGTTCTAGAGAATTTGACAGTTGATGATTTTAAAAGAATGGTCTTGTTAGCTCAAGGTGAGTTTGCTGCTTTTTTAAAAGCAAATGAAGAAGAAAGAGCAGCCATATTAGAGCGACTTACCAATACAGAAATATATAAAGACATTGGAAAAAAGGCTTCAGAAAAAAAGAAAAGTTATGAAGAAAAATTAAATCAGGCAACTTTGAAGTTCAACGGTATTCAAATATTATCCTTAGAAGAAGAAGAAAAACTAATAAATGAAAATTTAGAGCTTAATGAAAAAATCATTTCTTCAGAAAAAAGTATTGAAAATTTAAATAAAAATATGGAATGGCTTGATAAAAAGAAATATCTCGAAGAAAAATACAATGAAGCTTTAATCTCATTTGAAAACTATGAGAACAAGTACAAAAAAAATATCGAAGTTATCTTTAGTATAGAACAATATCATAAATTTAAAAATGCTATTCAATATATACAAAAAGAAGAAATTTTAAATAGTAATTTGTTAAAATTAAAATTAGACAAAGAGAAAAATCAAGAAAATTTAAATATTCTTAAAACTCATATTACTTTTATTTCTAATAATTTAAAGCAATATCATGAATCTTATGAATCTGCTAAAAATATTTTAAATACAAAAAAGCCTGAAATTTATAAAGGAAAAGAACTTCGATTTCAAAAAAATAATCTTTTATTAGATTTAGAAGATAAAAAAAATAAAATAGATCAGGTTGCGAAAGAAAAAGATAATTTAATTCATTTAAAAGATATTTTAGAAAAAAAATATCTTCAAATTAAAACAAATCAAAGTGAATTGTATAATGAAGTTAAAAAAGATTTAAATAATATGTTTGTAAATTACAATTTATTTTTAAAATCTTCAATTGAAGTTAAAAATAAGTTTGAAATTTTAAAAAAAGATGTTATTTCATTATCTATTCCTTTTGAAAATCCCCAAGAAAAACTTATTTGTCTGAGAAAAAAAAGAGATCTTTTAAATTTAGAAAAGTCTTCTATGAGTAAAATTTCTTTTTACCTTGAAGAACTTCAAAAAAAAGAAATGGAATTAAGCGATTTAGAAAAACAGCACAATGAATTAGAAAAGAATATTTTAAAAGAAAATGAAAACTATTCATTCACAAAAAATACTTATGATTATGAGCTAAACGAAATTTCTATCATTAAAAATCAAGTATCCGATCTGTCTTGGAGAATAGGTTTAGCAGAACAAAGAAAACATTTAAATTTAGGGGAAAATTGTCCATTATGTGGAAGTTTAGATCACCCTTATTTTCAAGAGGCTGCATTTAAAAATTCGGATTTAGAGATACTTGAAAAACATCAATTTTTGACTTCCCAGTTGATCTTTAAAGAAGAATCTTATCATAATTCTTTGACAACTTTAAATCAAATTGAAAAAAATGTATTTATTTTTACTCAAGATATTAAAAATATGAACTCACAAATAAACTCCTTAAAAAAAGGAATTGACGATAAAAAAAATACCTTAATAGAAATGTTCCGTGAGAAAAACTATTCTCATGTAATAAAAAACAGTGATCAGTTTTATAATGCGTTAAGAGAACTAGAAAAAAATAATGAAGAAAATTTAAAAAACACTGATTTAGAAATAAAAAAAATAAGTGAAAATTTCGAAAATTATAATTTAATGAAAGATCAATATATTGAAAATAAAAATAATGAAAGTAATTATTTAAGATATATTCAAGAATTGAGTGATGTTTTAAAATATTTAGATCAAAATTTCGATTTGGACGCCTTTAAAAAATCAATCGAATATGACAATGTTTTGAGTGGCAATATTATTTTTGATGAGAAAAAATATTTTGATAAATTTCGTATGATTGAAAATGAAAAGTCTGAAATATCATATAAATTAGTTGAAACAGATAAAGATATTTTATTAAATGAAAAAATGATTCAAAATTTAAAACATGAATTGGTTTTTATAGATAAAAAATTAAATACCTTAGATTTAGAAATAATCTCAGTATTAAATGGGGAAGACCCAGAAAAATTTGAAAATGAACTGAATGATTCTGTCAATTCTAAATATTCGAAACTCACTCAAGAGCAAAAAATATTTAATGATAAAGAAAAAAACTATGTTGTTTTAAAAAATCAACTTGAAAATATAACTAGTCAAGAAAATCAAATAAATGATAATTTGTTTTTAATTCATGATTTTTTAAAAAATGAATTTATTAAATTAGAAATTGATAATAAAGATGAAATTATAAAGCATAATTTAAATGAAGAAGATTATAAAAAATATCATATCATTTATACCGAGCTTGAAAAAATAAAAATTTCAACAACGGAATTAAAAAGTCAAAGAGAATTAGATTTAAAAAAGCATCAAGAAATAAACTTTGATAATAAATTTAACTATGACTATGATTTTTTACAGCAAAATAGGAAAGAATTATTATTTTTTATTGATAATTTGAAAGAAAGTAAAGCAAATATATATCAAAGAATTATTTGTAATGAAGAAAATAAAAATCAAAGTACTAAGTTTTATGAAGAGCTGAAAGAGATTCAGCATGAGTTTTCTATTTGGCAACGTTTGCATCAAATTATTGGAATTAATAATGGAGATCAATTTAAAAAATTTGCGCAAATATTAAATTTAGAAGAACTTATTTCTAAAGCAAATTATCATTTGTCAAGGTTTGAAAAAAGATATTCTTTAGCACCCGCCATGGACTCCGAAAATAAACCAAGACTCGCTTTTGCCATAAAAGATAGTTATCATGCGAATGAATTAAGATCATTTAAAACTCTTTCTGGGGGAGAAACTTTTTTAGTTTCTTTAGCACTTGCTTTAGCACTGGCGGATTACAGAAGTGTAAGAATGCCAATTGAAACCATTTTATTAGATGAGGGTTTTGGTACTTTAGATCCCGAAACCTTGCAGATAGCAATGGGTGCCTTAGAATCTTTATATTCTAATGGAACACAAGTTGGGATTATCAGCCATGTGGAATCCTTAAAAGAGTCCATTGGTGCTCGCATTATTTTAGAGAAATTAGGAAATGGTCATTCATGTATCAAAGTTGAAAACTTATAAAAGTTGAGGTGTAAATGGATATTCAGGAATATCTAAAAAGAGAAGCTATCGGGAAATCTTGGTTGCCAGGTTTTGGTGTTTTTGAAAGAGAAGTCAGAAGATTTTTTGCCGTACCTGCACAAACCATTTTAGCTCCTTTTGGCAGTGCTTTAATTTATTTTGGACTATTTGGTATTGCGCTTGGTAAATTAATATCTTCACCAAATAATCTAGAATTGACGCATGGTTTTGAATATGTCGTGTTTTTAATTCCTGGAATTATGGCCATGGAAGTTGTAAATGCTGGGCTTCAAAATCCAATGAGCAGTATTATGATAGCAAAATGGAGCGGCACAATTGTAGATGTGTTAATGGCTCCTCTTTCTCCACTATCTATGTGGCTTGCTTATATTTTTGGAGCTGTTATCAGAGCCATTATTGTTTCTTTAGCTGTTTTAATTTCGGGTTTTATTTGTTCTTGGAGTTTTGTTTCATTTAATCCCTTTTTATTATTATTTGCTATCATTCTTGCAACTGGAATTTTTGGAAGTATTGGAATTGCAGCGGGAGCCGTCTGTAAAAGTTGGGATCAAGTCGGTGTCATTATGTCTTTTGTGGTTCAGCCGCTTGTCTTTTTCTCAGGCGTCTTTTTTTCATTTAGTTCTTTTCCGGAATGGATCCAATTTATAAGATTTTTAAATCCTATATTTTATATTGTGAGTATGTTTCGTTATTCTGTATTGGGAATTTCGGATACTTCACCTCTTGTTTCTTTTTCCGTTTCTATTTTATTTTTTATTTTAACCTCTATTTTTTCAGTTAAAGTTTTAAAATCTGGCTTTGGTTTGAGGGCTTAAAATTAATGAATGCAATTTCAATTGAATTTAAAAATGCAAGTAAAATATACAAGCTTCCTAAAGGCGGACAATTTGAAGCATTAAAACCATTAAATCTTTCTATAAAAAAAGGAGAGTGTTTTGGTTTATTAGGACATAATGGAGCAGGTAAAACAACTATATTAAGTCTCCTTGCTGGAATAAATAAACCCACAACAGGAGATGTGATTGTTGAAGGATTGAGTGTTAACGAAAATACTTCTCAAACAAAAAGATTATTAGGAGTTGTGCAGCAAGAGTTGATTGCAGACACTTTTTTTAATTTACCAACAATGCTTCATATTCAAAGTAAACTTTCAGGATTTAAACCAGATAAAGAATGGATCGATTTTTTATTAGAAAAATTAATGCTAACGGAACACATTAAAAAAACAACCCGAGAATTAAGCGGTGGTATGAAACGCCGTATGATGATTGCTAGAGCTTTAGTTCATAAACCTAAAATTTTAGTATTAGATGAACCAACCGCTGGAGTTGATATTCAGTTGCGAAAAAGCATGTGGGAATTTATTGAAGGTCTTCATAAACAAGGAATGACAATTATTTTAACCACTCATTATCTTCAAGAAGCAGAAGAGTTCTGCAGTCGAATTGCGATTGTTAAAAGTGGCGAAATTGTTACTTTAAAAGAAAATAAAGAACTTTTAGCTCTTGGTGGAAAACATAAAATTTCTTGTTTAATTGAAGTTTCTAACGTTTATCAATGGATGCAAGATCATTCCTCTTATTTAAATAGTCTTTCTATATTATTAGAGCCTGTTAAACAGGTTTCTCATAGTAAAGGAAACTTAAAACTATCTTTACCTTACGTTCACGGTAGTATGAATTCTTTTTTAGATTCAGTGAATGTTATGAATACCGTAGCTCTAAAAATTGGAATGAGAATTTCGGATATATTTACGGAATCACCAGCTTTAGAAGATGTATTTATTAAAATCAATAGTGGTGATATTAGTACTTAAATGAAATATGATTGAGAATTTTATAAAAATAAAGATTAGGATTCTTCAT
>NZ_JBIPMD010000142.1:0-8438 GCF_044369315.1 Silvanigrella sp. | reverse complement strand
ACATCAAGTTCAGGATGCCCAGCTCTAAAAATAAAATTATCAAAATAAATAGAAGGATTTACTCCCGTAATAAATTGAATAGAATTCATTAAATCTTTGGTTTCAACTGGTTTATATGAATATTCTGTTAAATAGTAGTTTATGGATTTTTGAAAAGAAGATTCACCTAAAATATCTCTTAGATAATTTAAGAATAAAGCGCCTTTTTCATATAAATGGGCATCAAAAATTTCGGAAGGAAATTCATATTGATTGCACACAAGAGGTCGAATATAAGTTTTAGATTCACTCAAATATCCTTTTAAATAATTTTCTCTTGCATAAAAAATGCCACTTGTTTTACCATGAATATGTTCATCCCAAAGCATTTCGCTTTGTGTTGCAAACCCTTCATTTAACCAGCCTTCACTCCAAGATTTGCACGTTAAGAGATCTCCAAACCATTGGTGTGCTATTTCATGCATGACAAGATAAGATCTTCTTTCACTGCCTTGAGAAAAAAGTTTAGGTCCTAAAACTTCATCCGTATTTATCGTAATACTGGTATTTTCCATACCTCCGTATAGGAAGTCAGCCACAAATGCTTGGCCATATTTTTCCCAAACAAATTCAAAATCCCAGTAGTTAGAATAAAACTCTAGCATCTCTTTTGTTTCTTTAAGTATTTCATCTTTTTGGTTTTCATATTTATGAGGTAACAAAAGACTTACTTCTTTTCCACGCCAACTATCTTTACAATAAAACATATCGCCAGCAACAAATGCGACCAAATAAGGGGAATGTGGCTTTGACATTTCCCAAACTTGGGTTTTGTTTTTACCAGAGTTTTTTTCTGAAGTTTTTATGCCATTAGACAGGGCACTCCAATCTTTTGGGAAAGTCATTTGTATGGAGGTTGTTATTTTTAACCTTGGATCATCTTGGCAAGGAAACCAATAAGGAGAATCGGAGTCTTGGCCTTGGGTCCAAACGCAATTATAAGAAGCGTGACTTTTTTTCTTGGTATGAACAAAATAAAATCCTGATCTTGGATTTATTATTTTATAGTTTAATTTCAATAAAAACCAATTATCTTTTGATATTTTTTTAGGTAAATGGATATTGATTTCTTCTGTTTCAATTTCAAAATCACATTTTTCAAGTTTAGTTTGTTCGATATCATTGATATTTGGAATTGTTTTTTTATTAGAAGAGTATAAATCTTCAAATTTGATTTTAGAAAAAGAAATATCATGAATTTGCATTTCTTTTGCGTTGATAGTGATTTGATTTAAATTATCTATTTTGGATTTAAATAAAATATAGCAATCGGCTATCAAAGTGTCTTTGTCAAAAAGAATTTCTGCTTTTAAATAAACATGTTTTTGTTCAGCTGGTCTTGAAGCGTCATAATTTTTTTTGGTTTTATTATAAGCAGGAAAATTACTTAAGCCCATAGTTGAAGATTCTTGATCTAAAAAATTTAAATGAATCCATTTTTCTAAATGTGAACCGAGTATCATAAGAGAGTCCTCCAAGAGAATATAAGTTTATTAAGTATTTTTATAAGAAATGGCAATATATGATTACAGATAAGTTTCAAACGAGCTGTAAGTTACTTTTATTTTTTAATTGATATATTTTTAAAGATTAAAAATAAAATATTTAAGGAATTGTCCATTCTACCCAGCGGTTTAAATTGCCATGATCAATTAAATCGTTTTTTATTTTTTCAAAATCGCGACACCAAGCAGCATTTATATTTTCACTTATGAATTCTATTCCCCAATTCTTTATATACTTTTTTGAAATATTTTCTTCGTTCGCAATTTTTAGTGGATTTTTAAATAATAAAGATTGATGTTTGTCACCTTGTACTAATAAAAGTTTTTTATTTTCAGGTGTTTTAATGTGTTGTGATCTGTAAATAATATGTTCATTACAATTTTTTTCAAAACCTTCTACATCTTTATCAGATAGTGATCCATTAAATTCATGAATGTTATTTTTTACATCATTTATGATAAAATAACCCATAATATAAATATTTGGCTCTCCACTGAGGACAAAATTTTCTTTTTTTGAGATATATTTCTGTAATAATATACTAAAAATAATAATATCTCCGTCTTTTAATTTTTTTAGCTGAGTAATATAAGGATTTCGTGTTTCACCATAAGTAAACGTATAAAACTCAGGGTCAACATGACCTGTGTCTTCTTCAACAAAGGAACTCATGTGCATATCTTTTAAATTGATGTTTTGACAATTCATTTTTGAATAGTGTTTATGATTATGATGTTTACTTACATTAAATGCAGGTTCTAGAGGTGAGGGAATATATTCGAATGAATTATCTTTAAATATTGGTGAAAGACCTTTGTTCTCTTTAAGATTTGCGCCAACTTGAATCATCAAAGCGTTATTCATTTTCCACCTATCATTTTGATATAAAAAAAAGCCTACATATATTATGTAGGCTTTTTTTTAATTTTTAAAGTAGGATGTTACAAAATTATTTTGCTTCACCTTCTTTTTTAGCTTTTTTGCTTTTTTTAGCTTTTTTAGCTTTCTTTTCTTTTTTAGGAGCAGGAGTAGCTTCAGCTGGTGCAGCAGCAGGTGTTGCTGGATTTGGAGTTTGAGCTAAAACTGGAGTAGAAAGAGAAAGGACAAGTGCGGAAGACAATAAAGCTGGAATCAATTTCATAATAAGCTCCCTAAAATCCGGGCGGTTTGCCAACGGATGAAGTCCAAAAATATTGAGCTGCCTACATTCTTCGATTAAGAAGGAATATAATTTAGTAGACTCTCATAATATTAAAACTTTGCACTTGAGATTTTTATTCCATGACTAAAAAAAAGTTTTTAAAAGAAGGAGTCAAAAAAATGTTTGTGACAATTTATGCTTTCGTCAGATTTGCGATATAAGGAAGGTTTCTAAATTTACCATTGAGATCCAAACCGTAACCAATCACAAAGTTTTTTTGAATTGTAAAACCAATATAATTTGCTTTAACTGGAAATTCATGAGCTTCTGGTTTGTCTAAAAGGGAACAAATTTTAACAGAGAGCGCTTTTGTTTTTTGTAATTCTTTTATAAGAAAATCAATGGAACGCCCTGTGTCAACAATGTCTTCAATAACTAAAACGTGTTTTCCATCAAGTGAACTTGGTAGTGGAGTCACTAATGTTACGTTACCTGTGCTCGATGTTCCTTCGTAACTTTTAATACGAATAGTTTCAATTTCAGTAGGCATTTCTAAATTTCGAACTAAATCGGAACCAAATATAAGCGCACCGTGAAGAACAATAAGAACAACTAAAGTCTCTTTTGTTCCATAGTCTTGATTGATTTGTTGTGCGATAATTTTGGTACGTTCCCGAATGTCTATTTCACTAAATAGAACGCCAACATTCATTAAAGTACCATCCACATTAATTTGCATTATAAAATTACTCCAATTAAAAACTAAATCTCAAGCGTTACGGCTGCTTTGAGAACAATATTTGCCATGTCATGTGAAAAGCGATTTCCCATATCCATTACTTCATTATGGGAAAGTTGCTCATGCTTTAAGCCAGCTCCATAATTTGTTAGGCAACTTAGTCCTGCAACTTTTGCACCCATTTGTCTAGCAGCAATGGTTTCAAGAACGGTGCTCATTCCAACAGCACCAGCACCAAAGGATCTGAACATTCTTATTTCGGCTGGAGTCTCATAATGAGCTCCAAGAACTCCGTAATAAATTCCGCTATAAATTTTTTGATCCAATGAGTGTGCTATGTCTTCAAATTGCTTTTGCCATTTTTTGTCATAGCTTGATGACATATCAACAAATTGAGCACCAAATCCTTCACCAAATTCACCATTGAGAGGGCTGAGGGCTGTAGAATTGATGTGATCTGTAATAATCATCATTTTTCCCAAATCCCAATCTGTATTCAGACAGCCTGCTGCGTTTGTCAATATAATTCCTTTAACTCCCCAAGATATTAGACTTCTAATATTATGAACCACTTCACCAGCATCATTTCCTTCGTAAGCATGATTTCTTCCACGCAGAAAAGCGATTTCACGAGATTTTTTTGCTCCATCAGGCATAGTTACTTTAATTTCACCTATGCAAAGGTCTCCTTTATGACCTTGAACTGTGGATCCTTTAAAACCTGGAATTTCCGAATATTTTGCAGATTTCATTTCATTGATTCCAGGAATGGCATCGGAGAGGCCAGAACCCAAAACGATTGCTATTTCGGGAGCTTTGCCATGCCAGCTTTTTAAAAAATCAACACTTTGGATTACTTTTTTCATATATTTACTTTGTGACATATTTTTACCTATTCTTTATTTTGTATTTTCCCATTGTGATTTAAAAGCTCAATAGTACCAATGGCAAATAAGATGATAATAGGGATTAGAAGGATTAAAAAATGAAATTTTATAAATCCAAATGTACCTAAAACAGCCCCTATACCAAATGATGTGAGGGTAATCACATGAAGGAAAAGATGTTCAACTCTCGACTTTATATAAACTACCTTAATGGAGTCGACAAGGATTTCTCTTGTATGGAGTTTATCTTTATTTAGTGTCCAATGTTTTAAATGCTTGAATGCAGAAGTGATTCCCCAAGCAATTGCACTTCCTATGGCAACACCAATATCTGTTGCCGTTCCTGTCATATGGGTCGTTCTGATATGAGATCCATGTTTTTTTCTTAAAACGGCATTTTGCAATCCCATAGCAAAACTTAAAATAAAATAATAATTAGCATGTCCATAAGAATCATACGTTAATTGAAGATCAGTATAATAAAAAGAGCCTAAAGTAACATAGCTCAATAAAATAGCTTCTATATAAAGTGGAAAAGAAATATAGACACTAAAATCTTCAATCGTTTTTCCTTTAAGTAAAAGGGCTGTGGACATAGCACCTAAAATAAAAAAGAATAAAGCACTAAAAGATGTCAAAGCTAATAAATAATAATGTTTTGAATATTCAACGGCAGCAAATGTAGCGTGACCAGAAACGTGGGAGACAAATTGACCAAATCCTAAAAATCCAACTGAATTTACAATTCCTGCAACAAAGGCAAGGACAGCGCCAAGTCCAAGTTTTCTAGAAAAACTTAATATCATCGCTTTTGTATATGTTGTGGGAAAATGTAAACTCATATTTTAAAAAAGTTCCTCTTCTGCCCTTTGAATATTCTTTTGATAATTTTTAAATGCATTTGTTACTGGAGCTGGAGTAAGAAAATCTATTCCTGCGTCTTTTAAAATTTCAAGAGGAGATTTTGATCCACCTGCTTTTAATATTTTAAAAACTTGTTCCCTTGCTTTATTTTCATCAATAAAAAAAGCTTCTGATAAAGCTAATGAAGCACAATAGCTAGTTGCATATTTATAAACATAAAATGCAGAATAAAAATGAGGAATTCGCATCCATTCATATTTAGTAAACTCAGGAAAAGTAGATTCTGATCCATACCATTCTTTATTTAAGTCTAAATAAATATTTTCCAATTTATCAGGAGTAAATGTTTCATCTTGATCCACAATTTTAGAAGCTTCTCTTTCAAAGGCGGCAAATAATGTTTGTCTTAAAACAGTACCTTCAAAATTCTCTAGATTTTCTGATAAAACAGACTTCGCTAAATCACTTCCTTTCATGTGAGTTATAATATAGTTACTTAATAAAGCTTCGTTTAAAGTACTTGCAACTTCAGCAACAAAAATCGTATAATGAGCCTTATGATAAGGTTGGTTTTTATTACTATAATAGGTATGCATGGAGTGACCTAATTCATGAGCTAAAGTATAGACATCTCCTAAAGTACCATTCCAAGTTTGTAAAATATAGGGACGAGAATCAAAAGTCCCCCAGGAAAAAGCACCCGATCTTTTTCCTTCATTTTCTGCTCTATCAATCCAGCGATCTTTTGTTAGGCCTTTTGTTGCAATTTCAACATATTCTTTGCCTAATGGTGCAATTGCTTTTAAAACAAGATCTCTTCCTTCTTCCCAAGAAAAGGTAGGATTTTGTTTACTTTCATATAAAGAAACAGCTCTATCATAAGGATAGACAGAATCTATTTTCAAAATGTTTTTTCTTAATTTCATGCTTCTATGCAAAAGTTGAATATTTTTTTTCACTTCTGATATTAAACCATCATATAATTCGAGAGGGATATTATCATCAAATAATTCTCCTTCTAAAAAGCCAGAAAAATTTCTTATTTTAGAAATATTAGAACCTGAAACCATGTTTCCATAATAATTAGAAGTAATGGTATTCCGCCATTTTGCAATTTCAGTATAATATGAATGAAAGGTATTTATTCTTAGATTCCTATCTTGTGATTGTAAATTAAGTGAATATCTGGAATTTGAAACAATATGAGAATTTCCTTGGGAATCTATGATAGGTAAAAATTTAAGATCCGCATTATTCCATTTACTATGTATTTCATCAAATATTCTTAAAGGAACAGAAACACGAGCTAAAATGGCTTCTTCTTTTTCGCTTAATATATGTTTTTTACTACGTATAAGTTCGCTTAATTTAAATTTATAATCATTTAATGGTTCTTGTTGTATCCAATTTTCTAAATTTTTTATTGTTAATATTTCTGGATTCATAAATGCAAACTTTGAAGTTAACAAAGACATTTTGTTTTCAATTTTTCCCACGGCTTCTGTAGCTTGCGTATTTGATGTGTCTTCTGTGCTTCTTAATGAAGCATAAACAAATAAATTTTCGAGTTTTCGAGATAATTCTTCTTTGAAAAGAAGACAGTTTAATAATATTTTTGGTGATTCAGATAGTTTATTTTTAAAATTTTGATGTATTGCTTTTTCGATTTCTTCCTCTTTAGGCAATGCCATAAAGTTTTTTTCCCAGTCTGTAAAGTCTTTAAATAAATCTGTTAAATCCCAGGTTTCTTCATGTGGTACTTCTGTTCTATTTTTTATTTTTTGTGCTTCTTTCATTTTAATTCCTTTCAAAGTAAATTTGCAAATGTTTAGACTTGCAAGGCAAGCATATCACAATAAGATTTATTATTCCTGAGAGATACGAAATGAGGTTCTATTTATGAATTTAAAAAAGAGTGAAAACAATCAAGGTTGCGTCATTTTTGATATGGATGGCGTTTTAATAGATTCAGAACCTTTTTGGCAACAAGCGGAACTTTCTGTTTTTACAAAACTTGGGATTCCTTTTACCTTAGAAATGACGCAGCAAACAACAGGATTAAGAATAGATAATGCAGTGGATTATTGGTTTAAACGGTATCCTTGGAAATCAATATCAAAAAAACAAGTTGCTCTTGAAATCAAAGATATTGTACGAAGTTTAATTGTAGAAAAAGGGATTGCAAAGCCAGGAGCAGTGGAACTCATTCAGGCTCTTTCTCATTTGAATGTCCCAATGGCTATTTGTTCCTCTTCGGCAATGTCAATTATAGAGGCGGTAACTCAAAAAATTGGATTGAGCCATGAAATTAAAATTCTTCAAACAGGAGATGATTGTCTTTATGGAAAACCTCATCCCGAACCTTATTTGACCACAGCGAAACGATTAAATGAGACTCCTCCCTCATTTTGTGTAGTTATAGAAGATTCTTTAAATGGTGCTATTGCAGGAAAAGCAGCAGGTATGAATGTAATTGCTGTGCCTGAAGAACATAATTATGAAAAAAGAATTTATGATTTTTGTGATGCAAAATTTAAAACTTTAGAAGAAATTACACCTGAATTTATTTTTGAAATGATTATGATAAAAAATAAATAAACAAATAAACAAATAAACAAATAAAAATTTTAAATTACTATAATGAATATGACATAATAAATCTAGCGGAAACTTCTGCAAAAGTTGAATTTTGATTGATATTTTGGGAAAACCAGTTGCATATGAAGAAGTACCCGATGCAGAAAAACTATGACTATTGATATCAAGTCCTGCGCCAATTCCAATATCATCTGTTAATTCATATAGACAAATTCCTGTAAAACCATATTTTTGATGGTTTTTAACTGTATAGGTGTTATTAAGGCTACTTTTAATAAAAATACCCGAGTTTAAGTAAATATTGAAGTTTTCTGTTTGAGATGCTTTGTCATAAATAGAATATCCATAGTTAAAAAGAGTAAATATTTTTAGTTGTTCAATGAATGTAAAATTAAATCCTGCATATAAATCAATAAATAAAGAAGAAGTATTACCTGTTTTTGTATTTGAAGTATATCCATCTGTATAGTTTTTGGTTTTGCTTTCATCCTTAGTAGCAGCGTATACATGTGTCCTCCCAATAAGTGATTTTTACAAGTGTCCTCCCAATAAGTGATTTTTACAAAGCATAAATCCAGAATTAAATCTCCTTTTGAGGAGGAGATTTAAATGGAGATGGAAAATAGACTTTTAAAATTGTCAGAGCAAGTTGCTTTTGAAAGAA
>NZ_JBIPMD010000141.1:0-8445 GCF_044369315.1 Silvanigrella sp. | reverse complement strand
GGGTTTGTGAGGTAATGAGTCAGCAAACAATTATTTCAGTTGTGTTACCTCGTTTTAATGATTTTATTAATGAGTTACCAGATTTAAAATCTTTAGCAGAATGTTCTGATGAAAAGCTTAGAAAATTATGGTTAGGTCTTGGATATTATGCAAGAGCACGTAATTTAAGAAATGGTGCAAAATATATATTGGAAGAATGTAATTCTATTTTTCCACAAAATAAAGAAGAATGGTTAAAAGTACCAGGATGCGGACCTTATACAGCATCTATTATTGCAAGTATTTGTTTTAAAGAGCCTGTGGCATGCGTAGATGGTAATGTAATTCGGGTTGTTAGCCGACTCCTAAACATGCAATCTGGTGTGTGGGATAAACAGGGTCAGGATAAAATCAATTGTTACGTTAATAATATTATATCAAAAGAAAATCCTGGTGATTTTAATCAGGCAATGATGGATCTTGGATCTACTGTTTGTAAAAAACAAAATCCAACTTGTTCTATTTGTCCTGTGCAAAAATATTGTCTTTCTTTTCAAAATAATACAATTTCACTTTGTCCTCCTGTAAAACCAAGAAAAGAATCTCAATCCGAAGAAATATTTGCTCTATTAATTACTAAAAATAAGAATAACGATTTTTCTTTAATTGAGCGAAATAAAGGGTTTTTAAATAAAACAACGGGATTTCCTATTATTCGATCCCAAGATGGAAATTCTTTAGAATCATTATTATTAGAAATTAAAAAGTTTGGTTTGAAAGCAAAAATTCTGAATGGTAATTTTAAACATAGTATTACTCATCACAAAATAACGGGTCATGCTATTTTAATAGACTCTTCTCAAGAGGATGAAAAATTAAATAAATTATTTCAAAAATTTTCATTTCCTGAAAAAAAACAGTGGATTTCTATTTCACACTTAAAACAGAATTTGTCATCTTCCCTTGACCTAAAGGTATTAAAAATCCTATCCTCTCTGTAAGTGTTACCTACGCGAATTGAGGAGAATTTTCATGACTGTAAATTTAAATCTCATACCTCCTTATATTAATGGAAATTTTCATCCATCAAATAAGACAGAACGTTTATTTTCTGTATATAATCCGGCAAATCCATCCGATATTTTAGCAACAGCAAGTTGGAGTAAAGAACTTGTCGATCCTGTTTTGCAGGGAATGAAAACCGCTCAAAAAAAATTTCGTTCGACTTCTTTGGATGAACGTTTAGGATACATAAAAAAATTAATTGGATTTCTGAAAGAAAATGCAGAAGAAATAAAAAGTAACATGATGCTTGAGCTTGCTCGTTCTCGAGTGGCTGTTGAAGAAGAATGGGCTTTGTGTGAAAAATTATTTTTTGCTATTCCCGAATTTTGCAAACAAGCTCTTTCCGTTAAAAGAGATGAAGAAGGATGGGAATGGCAATACGCTCCCTTAGGGCTCGTTCTTGTTTCTTCCAATATTGCTTTACCAGTTTATACATTGTTATGCAGCGTGTTACCTTCTTTAGCAGCAGGAAATGCGGTTTGTATGCGTCCCTCATCACATTGTCTTTTATCTGGTTCTTTATTAGCGAGTGGATTTCACCAAGCTTCCTTTCCTCCTGGTGTTGTTCAAATCGTATATGGGGATTTTGAAGTATTTCGTAGGCTTGTTTTAAGTCATCAATTCGATACCATTTTGTATACTGGTGGAGAAGAAAGTTTAGAACAAATTCGACGTGATACCTCTACTCAACAAAATGCACGCCTCGTGCTTTGTGGTGGAGGAAAAAATGCGGCTTACGTTACAGAGTCTGCAAATATAAATAGTGCGATATCAAAAATTATTTATGGTGCTTGTCTTGATGCAGGGCAACGTCTTGAGTCAACAAATCTTGCTTTTGTAGACAAAAAAATATTTGCTGAATTTCAGGATAAATTTGTTTCTGCCATTAAAGTTATGCCAATTGGAGCAAGAGAAGATTTATCTCGTTCTGATAAACACGTCATGGAACCACTTTGTAGTTCGAATTCTTGGGAACGTTTTTTAAGATTTCAGGGAATTGCGGCTCGAGAGTCGGACGAAACATTAAGATGGGGAAAACCAATTGACAATAATGGAAATGGTTTTTTTGTTTCTCCAGGCGTTCATTATATGAAGCCGGAAAAAGTATTAAAAAGTATTTACGCTTCAAATGCTTTTTTTGGACCTGATGTTTGTCTCATTCCAATAGAAGAACGAGATGAAATGATCACAATTTTAGAAGAATTAGGTGCTACCAGATGTCTTGGAGTTCATTCCCAATTTGTAGAAGAAGTTCATGAAATAAGGAAACGTTCTGGAGTCCCCTCTATTTTATGGAATACCTCTACAATTGAATTAAATCCATTGTTACCTAGTATAGGAAGAGGAAAAGCAGGCAATAGTTATATTACAGGGGTTCGTTTTCTTCTTTCAACCGTCTATCCTCAAGTATTAAATTTATCGGCACCATTTGCCGCGTCGGAAAGCGATATCAAAAATACTAAATAAGTTAACTTTCATGAATTATTCTTAATTATTAAATAAATATCATTTTATAATTTTGTCGTTCTTTTTTAAGATTAAATTGAAATCTTAAAAGAGGCGATAAGCAAAAGTAGATTTTCATTATTTATCTATTTTAAATTATATAATGAGGGAATGAATTGGCTTTTCTTATTTTACCTCCAACTTTTATGATTACCGAGAATCCAGAAATTCCAATTGAGGTAAAGACAAGAGCTCTTGCTTATCAAGAAAATTTATTAAACCAGTTGGGTGTTACAAAAGCTCAAGAACAGAATTTAATAACAAAAGGGGGGTATCGAGGGACAAGAATTTTTAATTGGAATAAGTCTTATGATGCTTATTTGCCAACTTATTTTTTGTTTCCTGTTGGAATACCTCAGAAAAAAGAATATATGCAAACCGCATCTCTTGTTAGATATAAAGATTGTTTACAATTGGGATCGGTTTGGAATATAACGGATAAAGAAACAGCCTATCCTTTGCCTAATTCAAATGCGCAAATATTTCAGATTGCAGACAGAAGTTTTCCAGAAACATCTCCCATTAAAATAAACATTATTGATGATTTTCGAGCAGAAGAGAGAACGAGTAATATTCTAAATATTTTTTTAGGTGAAAAGTTTTCTGAGAAAGGAATTTTAAATATTACAAATCTTTCAAGAATTGTATGCAAAGGGAATTTTTTAGAAAATTTAAAAAGCCCCGTTGAAGTCGAATATCCCGGAAAAGCGCATCGACTCATAAATATAAAAATGAAATCGGAATTATCCCAAAAAAAAATAAATTGGCCCATAATTTCCTATGGAGCACAAATAAACTCAGGTGTTTTTGCTGAAAAAAATAAAGATCTTTTAAATGAAACAACGCCACAGCTGTTTCGTCCCGACCTGATAGCAGAAAATATTGTTGCAAAAGTGATAAATGAAATTCATGATCTAAAATTAGAAGAGTTTAAAGTCATACGAAGGTACCGTGGTTGGGTTTATTTAAACAGAGGAAGGGCATTTCAATTAGCCATTGGCACTCGATTGATTGGTCCTGAAAATTCACGTCTTCACATCATTCGTTTTTCACCCGAAGTAAATGGGGAAATTGACTCTTCTATTGCTTTTATTCGATATGAAGATGAAAAACGTCCTATTATTGTTGGAGATATTTTAAAAATAGATCCAACTCTATTTCCAAAAACGAAAAACTCAGCTAATACTCCTAGTAAGTGAAACTCCACTTAGAAGGAATATGGCAATGGAAAATATCAAACAAAGGATATTTAATAGTCCAAAATCGACTAAAGTTTTTTTTGGTATTTTAATTTCAAGCTTATTTATTGTAACTTTAGTGTGGTTTATAAATCATGGGAAAGAAAATACCGATGATTCACAAGTTGTGGGTCACATTGTTACGGTATCACCAAGAATATCAGGTCAAATTTCGAAAATTTTTGTTGAAAATAACCAAACTGTGAAGTTAGGCGATATTTTAGTTGAATTAGATAATGCGAAAGAGAAAGCCGATGTTGAATCCGCTGAAGCGGAGTTTGAAGGCGCAAAAGCTTCTTATGAACAAGCACAAGCCCAGCATGAACAAATGGATAAAAATTATAGCGCAACTGTAACCCAGGCTGAAGGAGGATTAACACAAGCCTCGTCGGGTGTTATGGCAAGTTATGAAGCAATTAAACAGGCTCGTGCGAATTTAAATTCTGCAATGAGTGCGGAAGATTTAGCAAAGAAAAATTTAGATCGTTACTTAAATTTAAAAAAACAAGGTGCTGTTACCCAATTTGATTTAGACAATCAACAAAACCAATATGCACAAGCAAAAGCAGCACGCGAGTCGGCACAAGCTCAATTGGGAAGTATGGAAGCGTCGCGAAAACAATCCTCCGGAAGTTTACAACAAGCAAAAGGTCAATTGCTTTCGGCTCAATCATTATCAAAACAAGTGAAGGCTTATGAATCTGCAGTGGCATTGGCATTCGCTAAAGTAAAAAAGGCCGAAGCAGAATTGGAAAAAGCAAAACTTCAATTGAGTTATACTCAGGTCAAAGCTCCTTTTGCAGGAATAACATCTAATAAAATGGCAGAATTAGGACAGTTGGTTGAGTCGTCAACTCCGTTATTTTCCGTTGTTTCTTTAGATGACACATGGCTTGTTGCAAATTTTAAAGAAGATCAATTGCAAAAAATGAAACCTGGTCAAAATGTAAAAATAAAAGTGGATTCCTATCCAGGAAAATCATTTCAGGGAATTGTAAGAAGTTTATCTGGAGCATCGGGTTCAACGTTTGCTTTGTTACCTCCTGATAATGCATCAGGTAATTTTATTAAAGTAACACAGCGTTTTCCTGTTGAAATTGAATTTCAAAATCGTCCTAAAGATATAGTCCTTAGACCTGGAATGAGTACCGAGGTTACTGTCATTACAAAATAAAATAGGACGTGCTGTCATGACACAAAGCATAAATCGATCTGAAGCTAAAGTTACAGGATCAAAATTATGGATTACAATTGCTGCCATGATGGCTTCTTTAATGGCTGTTCTTGATATTAGCATTGTAAATGTAGCTTTAAATGATATCCGCTCTAGTTTTTCTGTTCAATTAGATCAAATTGCTTGGGTTTCCACGGGCTATATGATGGCAAATATTGTTGTTATCCCAATGACAGGTTGGTTCCAAAGAAAATTTGGTGTTAAAAATTATTTTATTTTTTCTTTAATTTTATTTACTGTAGCAAGTTTTTTGTGCGCATTTTCTTGGAATTTAACTTCCCTTGTTGTTTTTCGAATATTGCAAGGAATGGGAGGGGGAGCTATTATTCCAACAGCAAGTACTATTTTAATATCTAGATATCCTAAAGAAGAGCAGGGTATGGCTCAAGCCTTTATTGGTTTGGGTGCTATTACGGGTCCTCTTCTTGGTCCTTCATTAGGAGGATATTTAATAGATATTTCGAGTTGGCATATGATTTTTTTAATAAATATTCCAGTTGGCATTGTTGCTTTAATTATTTTAGTAAAATCTTTAAAAGAGGAAAACTTTTTTCCTTCAAAACAAAAATTAGATAAATACGGTTTTCTTTTATTGGCAGTAGGATTAGCTTCTCTTCAATATGTATTAGAAGAAGGGAATCGCAATGATTGGTTTGAGAGTCCTATTATTGTTTTATTTAGTATCGTAAGTTTAGCATGTCTTGTAACAATTGTTTTTCAGCAATTAGAATCCAATGAACCCATGATCGATTTTCGTGTTTTTAAAAATCGAAATTATATTTTATGTACTTCAATTAATTTTATATTAGGTACTACATTATTTGGTGGATCTTTTTTATTTTCATTATATTGCGGCACTGTCATGAATTATACTCCATTGGATATTGGTATTTTATTTTTAAAAGGTTGTTTTATTCAAATACTGATCATGCCTATAATAGGAAAAATTGTTAATATTATTGATAAAAGATTGCTTATTGGATTTGGCATCATATTGGTATTTATTAGTTTATGGTACAATTCACGCTTAAATCATTTTTCCTCTCAATATGATCTTGTTTTTGTTTTATTCGCACGTTCTATTGGGTTATCTTTTTTATTTGTTCCTTTATCTGTAACTGCAATTTCGTTTGTAGAACCCAAAGGAATAGGAAATGCAATTGGATTATTTAATTTAACTCGTGAGCTTGGTGGATCCATTGGCCTTGCTTGGATGAGTACAAAACTGGTAAATCATATTAAAGAATATAATAATATTTTAAATACACATGTTATAGAGGGTTCGCCACAATTAAACTATCAATTGAGAATGATGGAATACATGTTATATGGGAAAGTGGATAATTCTTATAAAGCAGCAGAACAAATGCTCCAAAATAGAGTTTCACTTCAAGCAACAATTGAGTCCTTTAATAAAGGTTTTTTCACTCTTGCTCTTGTGTTTCTTTTATCAATTATAATATTGATATTAATTCAAAATCCGAAAAAAAGAGTTGTTTCTTCGGAAGGATTTCATTAGAGAAATGTCACTTAAATAAACAAAGGGTTTAATTTTAGTAATTTGTTTGCAGTTCAACTATTTTGATGATTAAATAGGAATGTGTTTGATACCTATTTAAGGAGAAAAAATGGCAAAAGAAATTCGTAGTTTTAAGCACCTTCTAGGGAAATTAGATGGGATTAGTGATCCTCAATTAGAAGCACATTTTGGTTTATATGAAGGTTATGTAAAAAAATTAAATGAAATTGAAGAAAAATTAGAAAAAACCGATAAAGCCTTAACAAATTATAGTTTTGGTGAATATTCCGAATTAAAACGCCGTCATTGTGTTCCATATAATGGAACTTATTTACATGAAATGTATTTTGATAATTTAATTGCGACAGAAGCTCCTTCTTCCCAATTTGAAACTTTAGCAAAAGCGGCTTTTGGAAGTGTTGATAATTGGAAAGCCGATGTAAAGGCAACAGGTTTAGCAGTTCCTGGTTGGGTAGTTACTTGTATCGAAACAACTTCTGGAAAATTGAAAAATGTTCAAGTAATGGAACATCACATTGGTTTTCCTTTAAACCATGTTCCTGTTTTAGTAATGGATACATGGGAACATGCTTTTTTCTTAGATTATAAAGCAAACCGTGGGGCTTACATTGATGTCTTCTTTAAAAATATCAATTGGTCCGTTGTGAATTCAAGAGTTGCTCAATTAGTAAAGTAACTTTACGTCTTTTTTAGTGACCTACTATATACCTTTTTAAATAATAAAATAAATAAAATGGAATATCCTCCTAACCAAAGAAGAGGAGTAGTAGGGTTTATTTCACTATTTATATGTGAAAAAGAAATTTGTGACCATTGGTATGTTGGGACAAACTCTCTTAATATTCCAAAAAAGCCAACGCTTGGAAGAGCAAATGACCCAAATAATAATAATAAATTTAATAAAGTAAATATACTTCTAGAGGATTCCGGATTTGCTGCATATCCAATTGTCATTCCTAATAAAGCCATAGGAATGCTACCTGCTAAAGCAATAAATCCAAAATAAAAAAGATTTCCAATTGGTAGAGGTAATTTTAAAATAAATAAAGCAACAAAACTTAAAGTAACTAAATTTATAAAGGAAAGGGCAATGGTATGAAAAATTCTTCCCATAATCATAGGTTTTATTCCTACAGGTAGGGTTCTTAAATACTTTGCCCAATCCGAGTTTTTCTCTTGAGTAACACCCATTCCTAATAACATAAGAGCCACTGTTTGAACTGAATAATTAAAAAATATAATGACGGCACCTAATGCATTTTTTCCTTCCCATTGATGAGCAAATAATAAAAGCATCAGAGGAGGGAAAATAAGAGTAAAAAAAAGTGCGGGAATATTTCTTATTGTGCTTAAAAATAACAATTTAAAATAAAAAAAGCCTAGTTTCACAATTTAATTTCCTTTAGACAAATGAATAAAAGCAGACTCTAGATTTTCCCTTGTTATTTGTAAATTTCTAAATGGGATTTTATTCTCAACAAGTTCATATATGAGGGCGTCAGGATTGGTTGTTTTTATGATAAAATAGTTATTTTCATGTTCTATGGATTCAATAAAATGAAAATGATCTAATGAAATAGGCAATTGCGAGTAAAATGTTACATTTGTTTCAGATGAATTTGCTAAAAATTTAATTTCATTAACCGATCCATCTGCTTTAATTTGTCCATTTTGAAGAAAAATAATGCGTGTTGCAATTTGCTCAATTTCTTCTAGATAGTGTGTCGTTAAAAAAATTGTTTTTCCCTGTTTAGAATAATCTTTAATTATATTTAAAAGAGTTTTACGAGACTCAACATCAAGACCCGTTGTTGGCTCATCTAAAAATACGATGGATGGATTTCCAATAAATGCTAAAGCAAGGGCTAATCTTCGCTTTTGTC
>NZ_JBIPMD010000140.1:0-8468 GCF_044369315.1 Silvanigrella sp. | reverse complement strand
TTTAAAAACGGGAGACTTTATGCAAACCCCACGTTATGCCTTTTTTGATTTCGACGGCACCCTCATATGCCAAGATTCATTCCTCACACTTCTAAAAAAGATACTCAAGAGCGAACCCTTAAGAATTCTTTTGCTCCTTATTATTTCCCCTTTTTTAATTCTTACAGGGCTATTTAAACTAGATAAAACATTAGCCAAATCCTTAATTTTATGGAGTTTAACCGTAGGAAAAGAAAAAAGAGAATGCGCACGCTTTTTAAGAAATATATTAGCAACAGAAAGCAATTCTCTTTGGTTTCAGGAAGCTGTCGAAACTTTTGAAAAACTGAAACAAGAAGGTGTTGAAATTGTTGTTGTTACCGCATCTGGGCAAACCTGGGTCAGAGGAATGCTCCATGGCAAATACTCCCATTTTAAATTGATTATAGGAAGTAAACTCACGTTTTATGCGGGAGGGGTTATTTTAAAATCGAAAAATTGTTATGAAAAAGAAAAAATAAAACGGATTCACGAAGCTCTTGGTGAGAATATCATTTGGCACAGTGCTTGGAGCGATCATATTGCTGATCTTCCCATGTTACTTAAATCTCAGAAGCGTTATATTATATGTCCTAAAGAAAAACATAAAAAGATTTTTAAGAAAAAATTAGAAAAAAATTTTAAATTATTAAATTGGACGGTATTAAAATAAATCAATGAAATTTATTAATTATTTACCAACCAAATTATTTTTATTTCAGAATTTATTTTAAAAAATATAAATAAATGTTTAAGTTAAATTATTACTTATAATTTGAAACGTTTCAAACAATCCTGTTTTAAAAAAGAAAGATTATTTTAATAGTTTTATTTTAAAATGAATGTTCTATTGTAATTGAATTACATTTTTCCATTGTTGAAAAAATCATTAAGCCGCCATATGAACACCATATTGAAAGGTAACAAAAATTATCTGTTAAATAAGTATCATCAAATATATTACATAACTCTATTAAATTGCTATTTGGTAATTCGAATTTTTTAAATTTTTTAGTAATTTCTTCAGTGCTTTCAGGAGTATATAGCTTCAAAACAAAATCAGCATCCTCTGGACATCCTCCATAAATTTCTTGATAATCTGCCCAGCAAATTTGGGATTTAAATTTTTTTGATACAAGCATCCAATGAAAGTGTTTTTTTGGCCTTTTGTGATGTGTAATTCCTAAAGAACATTCAGCTGGAACAATAGACTCATTAGAGTTTAGTCTTAATGCTGTAACTATTCGTGTGGGAAGAATATTGTCAGTTCTATAAAATTCGACATTCTTTCCTAAATTGTTTTCGAAAGTCATTCTGTGAATATCTCCAGTCAAAAATTTTCTTTCTTTTTCATCAATTTTTGAAATATACTCACCAAAGCTATTATCAGGATAAACTACAATTTCTTGTTTGAAATCTCCGTTGACATTTGGAGTTCTCATATAGGCTCTTAAAATACCATTCGTAATTTTATCTGTTTCATGACTAGAATAATCAAAATTGCTATGAGTGAGTTGAATCTGGCTGTCATCATTTTTTTTAACACCACAAAGCATTCTAGTGAAACCATCTTTGAGTTTAAAACTTATTCTTGCATTTCCAGGTTTATTACCAAGCCAATTGATAAGGTTTTCAAAATAATTTTTGGGTTCAATAATTATTGTTTCAAAAGGAGCCATAGGTTGCAATTCAATTTGAGTTACTTGCTCTTTTCCTAAAAAGTTTCGTACAGCTAATTTAATTATTTGTCTCTCATGTTGATTTGGTCCATTATGAATTACAGAAAAAGACGTTGTGTCTAAATTATCGCGCAGAGTCCAGCAACTCTCTTCACCAATTGTTATAGTTCTTTTTTCTTCAATCTCATGTTGAGAGTATGCTCTTGCATAAGAATGAACCATTGATATGGATTCGGTTGATTCATATATTGCCATTATAGCAGCATATGGAATACGCATATTTTTTATACTAAATGCTTCAATTTCTACCGAACCTTCAAAATCTTCAGGTGGAGAATAATTGCAAACAAAATTTTCTTCAAAGTCAATATTTTTTCGATAAATAAGTTCACCAGAAAGTTTTCTTAGATTGAGTAAAATACTAACATCAATATTATTTTTATATTTCCAATAGTTGCTAAATGAAATGGTAGTATGAATTTGAGAACTATTTTTAACCCAAAAAATTGCAGAGCTACGAAAGACTTCACCAAATTTATTTTCATAGTTATCAGCTTGACTTATAAATAACTTTTTATTTTGTCCTATTTGAATCATTTTAATCCCACTTGCGCTATATATAATAAATTTTAAAACAAATTGATGATATAAAAAACGATACAAAAAACAACTTACTGTGTAAAAAAAAATTGATGAACAAAAAATCTTATTAACGCTTGTTGACTTTTTATCTATCTCACTTGAATAAGACTTTAATGAACATAATATAATAAGAGAGTTTTTTTAGTTTGGCATTTTTCTTTAATTAATTTATTAATGACTTTTTATCCAATTTAACATTTCACGAATGCCTTCATCTGCTGCCATTTTATTATAACTTGGTCTATAATCCGCAAAAAATCCGTGCTCTGCATCGGGATAAACTATAATTTTAGAACCACTTTTCCCTTTATCAAGAGCTTTTTGCATTTGATCTACATGTTCTTGCGTAATACGAGCATCTTTACCACCATAAAGCCCTAACACAGGAACTTTTAATGTAGCTGCAATATCAACTGGAAATTCCATTTTATCAGTTGGATTTCCAACAAGAGGTCCATACCAAGCAATTGCCGATTTTATATTTGGGTTATGTGCTGCATAAAGCCAAGTTGTTTTTCCACCCCAACAAAATCCAGTTACATTTAATTTTGATATATCTGATTTTTTATTTAATTTTGCAAATTTAACCGTAGCATCAAGATCCATGTTTACTTGTTTATTTGTTACTTTTGAAACTACTTTAGAAATAATATCTGGAATATCTTTTATTTTTGTTACATCACCTTGTCTAAAAAATAAATTAGGAGCAATGACGTAAAATCCAAGTTTTGCAAACCTACGGCATAAATCTTTAATATGTTCATGCACTCCAAATATTTCATGACAAATTAATAAAACAGGAAAAGGACCATTTCCTTTTGGCATTGCCAAATATCCAGGAATTTTTGATTTTCCAACAGGAATTTGGATATCACTGACTTCAATTCCATCGGAATCTGTACTTATGACAGAAAAAGCAACAGGAGTAACAGCTAAAGCATATCCCGTTGCCACAACTGTTTTTAAAACAAAGTCTCGTCTGTTTATATTGGCTGAAGAATTTTTATCGTCTTGATCCATATTTGTCACCTTTACTCTTTAAGTAACATCTTAATATTAAATTTATCGAACAATATCAAAAACTAAGATATGAGTCAATGTTTTCTTAAAATAACAAAATACCTAAAAAAATGTAAAATGAACTTCTGATTTAAAAATATTGTCATTATGATCTTGAAAAATTTTATTTTAAAAAGATGTGAGCAAATCAATTTTCTTTTTACTTGGATTAATAGGTAACATAATTGTAAAAACACTTCCTACACCGACTTCACTTCGTAAAGAAATCGTACCACCATGAGCTTGAACAACATGTTTTACAATGGCAAGCCCTAAACCAGAACCTCCGCCCAAACGATTGTGTGATTTATCGACACGATAAAAGCGTTCAAAGGCACGGATACGAGAATGATTTGGTATTCCAATTCCTGTATCTTCTAAAAAGATAATATGGTGCGTTTCATTTTTACGAACACTTATTTTTACAATACCACCGGGTCTATTATATTTAACAGCATTATCTACTAAGTTTACTAAAACAGAATCAAATCTTTGAGAGTCAACAAAGATTTCATCTATGTCTGGATCGACATCGGCTAATATTTCAACTTCAGCCTGTTTAGCTTTGGGTAAAATATTTTCAACAACACGTCTAATTCCATCATGAATATGATAGGGTTTGATTGATAAAGTAAGCGATCCCGATTCCAGACCTGTTACAATAAGCATTTCATCAATTAATTTTGTTAAATTTTCTGAATTACGAACGATGACAGATAAAAAATTTTGTGCTGTTTCGTTATTTATAAATTCAGGCATATCTTGAATAATCTCGGCATAACCCCTTATTGCTGAAATTGGTGTTTTTAATTCATGACTCACATTGGCAAAAAATTCTCTTCGAATTTCTTCACCTTTATGAATATCCGTTAAGTCAAATAAAAATATCATCAATACAGGATTTTGTTGTTCAGAATATAATGCTACTATTTTAGCGCGAACGCGGCGAATTTCTGGGCCATCCAAGTGAAGAGATTCAATAATTTGTGCTTGGATAATTTGATTTCCTTTTATTTCAGAAATCATTTTTTGGATCATTGCAGATAGTTCTACACTTCTTAATACTTCAAGCACATCTCTTTCTGCGACATCAGTATACCAGCCAATCCATCTTCTAACGGTATTATTGATTTTTAGAATTTTTCCTTCATGATTTACAATAACAACCCCTTCTCCAATTGCTCCAAATATTTCATCGAGTCTAGAGGTTTGTTCCCTTGCTTCTAAAATGCTGCCGCGCATTCTTTTTGCCATATCTTGCACAGCTCTTGCAATTCGAGAAAATTCGTCATTTCCTACAATAGGCAAGCTATCAATGCCTGCATCAAAACCACCGTGACGTGTTAATTGCATTAAAGAATGAGTGGGTTTGTCTACTAAAATATATAAAATAAAGTAACAGTAGAGAAAAAAAATCGGAAGCACAAAAAATAAAGGCAAAAAATGGTAAAGCACACAAGAAAAAATAGTTCCTAATATGATTCCAAGAAATATTCTTTGCTTAACAGTGCTAGGATAAAAAACAGATAATAATGGTCTTAAATTTGCCTTTACATTTGTAAAGTGAGAATCAAAACTCACAAAATCCCCTTTATCCCAGAATCCATTATTAATGTAACAGGACCGTCATTACTAAAAGATACTTTCATTTCGGCACCAAAAATACCAGAATAAACTTTTAAAGATTCCATTTTTTGTTTTAAAATCTCTAAAAATTTATCATACATTGGTTTTGCAAGTATAGGTTTTGCAGATAATGTAAAGCTCGGTCTATTTCCTTTTCGGCAATCCCCAAATAAGGTAAATTGACTAATTAAATAAATGCCTCCTTGAATATCTTTGACAGATAAGTTCAATTTTCCTTCTTTATCTTCAAAAATTCTTAATAAACAGATTTTATCTGCAAGTTTTTCTAATGAAGGGACAAACTGATTTATGATATTTGAAACATTTTCTTCTTGAATTTCACTTTGTATTTCTTTAAATCCGATTCCAAATAAAAGAACAAGGCCATATTCCATTTTACCTTGAGACTGCTGATCGATTTGAACTTCTGCATGTTTCGCTCTTTGAATGACTGTTCTACAAATTAAATTATCAATCATGAAAAAGAATCTCCAAAAACATTTATATTTTATAAAATGGATAAGTAAAAAAGATAAAATGGGTTATATTCAAACCAAAATGAACTAAAATTGCAGACTCCAGTTTCCAGGATTTTTGGTATGCGTAGCCATAGCCAATACCTGCAACAAAAGCAAAGATAGCCATTAATACACCGCTATATAAATGGCCTAATCCAAATATAGCAGAAGTTATTAATATCGATAAAAGTGGAGCTGCTTGTTTCATTTTAAAATTTAAAGAAAAAACATCAAATAGTTTTTTCTGTAAAAAACCTCTAAAAAACACTTCTTCAGCTACAGAAGTTAATAATAAATTATTCAAAATAAATAAATACATTCCATCGGGAATTTTATAATTAAATTTTACGAATCCAGTTAAAACAGCGGGTGTTAATAAAAAAATAATTAATATTAACAATACAGGAATAAATTCCTTAATTATTGTTTTCCATTCTGAAAAAGATTTAGATCTTTTTATAATGTATGCTGTCAAAATAATTCCACATACCGCTTTTTCAATATTGATCCCCATCCAAAAGGGAGCTGAAATAGAACTAAATTTTACACCTTCAAAAATAGGTATAGGATTTGAAAAAGGAATCCCACCTTTCATAGCAATTGCTGCAAAAAAAACGATAAGTAATGAAAATAAAAATCGAATCATTTTATTTTGAATATTTGTATAAAAATGACAAGATAAAGCAAATAAAATAATGAGCAATAAAGAAGGATAAGAAATAAATCCCATGAAAAAAGTTAAAAAAGAAAAACCAATAGCTACAGCAATAGAAATTTCTTTTTTAGAAAAAATCCATAATGAGAGAGATGAAAAACAAATGATACCTTGTAACAATTCAGAAGTTAACATAAAAGGATTTTCCCTTTAAAAAAACCGAAGATTTAATCTTCGGCATTTAAAACATTCTTAACTATAGAGACCATCAGATCTAAATCTTCGTATTCAATACAAGTACTCAGAAAACCGACTTCATAACCACTTGGTCCTAAGTAAATCCCATTTTGAATCCACTCATGATACACTTTATTAAATAACTTCATGTCTGTCTTAGATACTTCATCAAAATTATTTGGCGCTCGATTTGTTCCAAAAAAGAAACAAAAGAAAGACTCTATTCTAACGAAACAAACTTTAGATTTTTCAATATATGGAGTTAATTCTTTTTGAACTAAAGAGTCAAGATATTTGCCAAGACTTTCAAGCTTTTCAAAAGCATTTTGATTTTCAATTTCACTTAAAGTTGCATATCCTGCAACCATAGCTAATGGATTCCCAGATAAAGTACCAGCTTGGTAAGCATCACCTAATGGTGAAATCATTTGCATAATTTCTTTTTTACCACCATATGCTGCAGCAGGAATACCACCGCCAATAATTTTTCCAAATGTCCAAAGATCGGGTTGGACTTGAAAGTAACTAGCAGCTCCGCCTTTTGATAAACGAAAACCAGTCATAACTTCATCAAATATCAGAACGGTTCCATTTTCTTTTGTTACTTTACGTAAAAATTCAAGATAACCTGGTTTTGGTAAAACAAGCCCCATATTTGCTGCAACAGGTTCAATGATAACGGCTGCAATATCATTTCCATATTGAGAAAATATTTCATGAATACTTTCTTCACTATTATAAATTGCAGTTAAAGTATCTTGAGTAGTTCCTGAAGGGACTCCTGCTGAACTTGTATTTCCTAAAGTAGCAAGACCACTTCCTGCTTTCACTAAAAATTGATCCGCATGTCCATGATAACAGCCTTCAAACTTAACAAACTTGTTACGTTTAGTAACAGCTCGAGCCGCTCTTACGGCGCTCATGGTTGCCTCTGTTCCGCTACTAACGAAACGCATCATTTCAATGCCAGGAATCCAATTTTGCACTTTTTCTGCCAAACGAACTTCGAGATCCGAAGGAGCGCCAAAAGTCACTGCTTTTTGAAGTTGCTCTTGCATCGCAGAAATAAGGGAAGGGTGTGAATACCCAAGAATGAGTGGCCCCCATGAAGAACAAAAATCAACGTAACGATTTCCATCTACATCAAATAAATTTTTTCCCATACCATGAGAAAAAACGATTGGAGATCCTCCGACTGAACGAAACGATCTTACCGGAGAATTCACACCACCAGGAAATACCTTGCGGCTTCTTTCCATTACTTCAATTGATTTTTCAAAATTTCGAATATTTGGCATTAAGTATTTGTCTCCTCTTTTCTTTTTGAGTTTACCAAGGCTGCCGCAATAAAGTCTCTAAAAAGAGGATGTGGAGCAATGGGTCTACTTTTTAATTCTGGGTGAGCTTGACAAGCTAAAAACCAAATATGATTTTCCAATTCCATCATTTCAACTAAAGTACCATCTGGGCTTTCCCCAGATATGAGAAATCCAGAATCTTCAAAACGTTTTTTAAAGTCTAAATTAAATTCATAACGATGGCGGTGTCTTTCACTAACCCTGTCTGCATGATATGCATCAAATGCTTTCGTATTCCTGCGCACAAGGCAATCATAAGCGCCGAGACGCATACTGCCTCCTTTTTTGCCAATACCTTGCTGACTTTCCATCAAATGGATGATTTTATTTTTGGCATTGGAATCAAATTCTTCTGATGTGGCATCGAGAATTCCTAATGCATTTTTTGCATATTCAAGACAAGCTAGCTGCATTCCTAAACAAATACCAAAGAAAGGAACATTATTTTCACGCGCATATTGAATGGCAAGCATTTTGCCTAAAACACCACGATCTCCAAAGCCACCTGGAACTAAGATAGCATCAAATTCAGACAACATTTCTTTTGTATTTGCTGTGGTCAATTGTTCTGAATCGATTCCTACAATTTCAACATGAGATTCGTTTGCAATACCAGCATGAGTTAGTGCTTCATAAACAGATTTATAGGAATCTCTTGTTCCCATATATTTTCCAA
>NZ_JBIPMD010000019.1:0-26223 GCF_044369315.1 Silvanigrella sp. | reverse complement strand
AGGAAATTGCTTCGAAATATCCTGCTGCAATTAAAGTCCTTGCATATAGCGCCGGATCATTTGGTAATTCAGGCACAGCCACATTAGGTAATTCCCTTCGAACTTGCATTCGCTCAGCAGGGTTATCATCAAGGAACACCATGCTCTCTAATCCCAAAGAAAGCATATCAGCAATTGCTTTTATGTTTGAAGATTTATCCATCCAATTGGCTTGAAAAACAGCGATATGCTCTTCACGAATAAGCATATCAGGATGCTGTATAAATGGTTGCCGAGCTGTTGCATCCTCGTTTTTTGAACAAACTGCGAGTACTATTCCTCTCTCACGTAGCCCTAATGCGGTTTGCTGAATATGAAAATGAGCTTCTGCTGTTGGATCTCCATTTCCAATCAATATACCCTCAAGCCCAATCATCACCAATGACACCACCCCATAGCGTATTATCTAAATCTAATATAAGACAGCGACGACTTTTTCCTAATTTAGCAGCTAAAATCCTACATACAAAGTCTGCATAAATGGGCAAGTATTTTTGCGAAAATGATAATTTTGCAATATTCCATAAAGTTGGATCATGCCAATTTGTTAACCCTACATTAGCTGCAAGTCCTTCAATATCCAATATAAATGTATTATCAGATATAAATCCTTCTAACTCTCTATTAAAGTTAGAAATTAACCAAGCTAAAGTACCAGGCAAACGCCTTTCATAACTACCAAAGAGAACCTCAACAGGAGGGGCAATATTTTGTAAAATAATTTGTGCACCTGTTTTTGTAATCAAGGATCTTACTATTGTAGTTGTATACTTTAAACAATCTTGTAAATTTCTCTCAGCCGCCTCTTTATTTCCTGGACTGGGTGAAAAAGGTAAACCACGGTAATCAATAGCTACTAGTAGTACGTTTAAATTTTTTCCTGTGAATGTGGACTCTGACGAAAAAGCCTCTTGAGCAATTTGATTAAATTCTGACTCAACCACCTTCAGATCAATACCAAACCGTAGTGCAGTTCCTACCAATGCAGGAACCGCTAACTTTGAATTGGAATTGCTAACTATTCCCATTTTCAAGGGATTTAATGGAAACAAACTGCATCCCTGGTTTTGCAAAGATTGCATTTTTTTATACAAACGCCTTAATTGATTATCATCTAAAGAGAAATTAGCTAATTCTCTTAATTCATTACCTTTAGAGGCATTCATTAATATTCTAGAAAAATCTTGAGAAGGTTTTGGCAACCATAATAAATCTTCGTATATATTATTATTCATATTGAATCTTTTCAATAATTAATTGAGCAACTTCTTCAGGAGTTGAAATTTGACCTTTGCTTTGCACCATCTCTAAATAACGAGAGTCAAAAACATCAAGCATTTTAGTTTTAGTAAAACTAGGTTCTATCATTCTCACTTTTAGCCACGGATACTCTGCAGAACAAATAGATAACATGCTACTAAGAGCCGATTTTGCAATTATATAAGCACCCATTCCTGTTGCAGGAGCACGTGTGTCAGATCCAATAGCTTGAGTTAATATTCCAATAACTGTTCCAGATTTTTTTTTACGAAAGAAGTTTGTAATTAAACCTTTTAGTAATAGTTGAGCTCCAATCACATTGACTTGAAACTGATGTGATAAATGCTCAGGTAATATTTTTTGAAATGGCAATATTTCAGGCGGTGGTGATGCAGCATGTATCACACCCACAAGCGAATCTGATTCTTCTAAATTATCAACAATCATTTGAATTGCTTTTTCAATAGAATTATTAACAGACATATCAATATTGACTGCAAATCCTTTTAATTCTTTAGCAAGACTATCAGCTTGAGCTGCATTTGTATAAAACCCTATTATAGGAGTAATCCCAATAGTTGGTAATAGCCTACAAAGAGCAGAACCAATCCCTCCTGAACCTCCAGTTACAAATATGTATGATCGAGATGTTACAGTCGCCATATAGCGTCTACCTTTCCACGACATAAGGTCTTTTTATCTTTTAAAATATAAAATTTAAATTCAAGAGCATATGTAGAGTCCGATTTATTAATTAAATCTGCTCCAAAAATTAATTTATCATCTGGGAAGCAAGGCAAAACAAAGTCTACTTTTATAGCAACTAATATAGCGTTTTTATCAGGTAATTCCTGACCAATTAAACGTGAAATTTGACTTGATAAAAGTAACCCATGAACTAAAGGAGCTTGAAACCCTTTTGATTTTACAAATTCTAAGTTTGTATGAATTGGATTAAAGTCTCCACTTAATTTTGCAAATGATTGCATATCTTCCATAGAAAAAGAAAATGACCATTCAATATGCAAGTCGTCTAAATATTTATCCCAAAGTCTTATATTATTCATTTGGCAACTTTTGTAATATTAAATTAGCCATTTGACCGACATTCTCTAAATTAGATATTTCAGAGGTAGAAAATCTCAGGTTAAAAAATTTTTCAATTGCAACAATCAATCTAATATGCGCTAAACTATCCCAACCATCAATATCATTAGCAGTAGTTGAAGATGTTAATATCAAATTGTCATCATCAAATACACTTTTAAATATTGGTAATAGTTTATTAATTATATTTGTCATTTATTCTCCATTTAATAATTTAGTGTCACAAAGTAAAAAAAGTAACGTTAATGATGTTACTTTAATCAGATGGCTTTTAAATTTAAATCGAACTTTTCTGAGCATGTAATGAAACCCCATGCCACATAATGTAGCTTTAGCTAAACCCAATTTCTTAAAACCATCCTATACCTAGATGGTTTTTTCATATTATGATTCTGTTCTATGATGTTGTTTAAGTATTTATTCAGTCGCTTCCTGAACTTCTTTAAAAGTTTGCTACGGATCTCCCCTCAACATAGTACAATCACTTTATTAATTATCTTACAATTTATAATTTTTTTTTCAAATTGTTTTGGGGATTTTGCAACTTCTTATTCAAGGTAACAAACAAAAGGTTGCAGAGTACTTGCTGCATTTTTAAACAATTTCAATTGGGTACTATTTACTAATTTAAATCCAAGGGCATCATTCTTGTTTTCTTGCGATAACTTGCCATACAACATAGATAACGTAACGGATGATATACCAAAAAAAGGCTCTTTAATTAAAATAATATTCCATCAATCACTCAATTTCACAATCATATAATACAGGAAGATAATAAAAAAAATATTTATATATATTGAAAGTGATGTCATTTAAAAAAAATTTCCGTTATCTTTTTTAAATTTTCTCTACAAAATATTTTTAATTCAATTTAAATTTCACTTTTAAAATAAAATTTAAATCTGTATTTATTTTATGTAAAAGTATTTATATTTAGAGCAAATTCATTTAATAGAATTTTTATTTTCGAGTTATTAAAGTAATAGAATAAAAAAAAAATAAAGAATGATTTATAAAATATAAGATACAATTTTGCTAAATTATTTTTAAAAATATAAGTTGAACTTTATTATTCATATTGAGTAGAGAATAAGTTCATTCAACTTGGGAAAAGATTCTAAAGACAAGTAAATACGAATTTTGTAAACAAAAATTTTTCAATATCATTTATTTAAAAATTATATTGAATAGCGTAACCATATTGGCAAAACATTATTAATATAATTCATAAACTTCCATAATCCGACTCGATATTCTTCATTTCCAAAGGAATCACATTTTAGCTCAGGA
The DNA here is from genome assembly GCF_044369315.1 of Silvanigrella sp. Taxonomy (NCBI): domain Bacteria; kingdom Pseudomonadati; phylum Bdellovibrionota; class Oligoflexia; order Silvanigrellales; family Silvanigrellaceae; genus Silvanigrella; species Silvanigrella sp. Next base: position 22,524 of record NZ_JBIPMD010000019.1, on the reverse strand, counting down.
AAAGCGATTCCAAAACCAAATAAACCGGGGGCAATAATTCCTGTTTTTGAATTGTATTCAAACTCAGAAAAGCCTTCTATAATGATTTTTCTTCGTTGAAATCCAATTGCATATACGGCATGATTACATTTGTATAATTCATTTTTTAAATTATCTTCATTTGCAAGGAAACGATTTAAGTTTTCAGGTAAACTTCCATGTAAATTTTCTTTAGCCCACTGCGCCGTTGTTCCTTTTAAACCCGTATTGTCATTTAAAGTTGCATTTCCACAATTTAAAGCATAACAAAGGGGTGACTTATAAAAATTAAAAATTTTTGTTTTTGGGCAATTTTCAAGTATATTCCGTATTACTAAAATTGCAGAATGGGATGAACCAAAAACAGATATAATATCATCAGAGTGACAATATTCTTTTAATTTTTGTTTATTTAATGCAATTTCTAAAGGAATTGTTTTTAATTCTGGAATGGAAAGCGTTTTTTCTTCAGCGCCAATGGCCATTACTACATTTTTTGAAATAATTGGATTCTGATTAGAAAATTCAACCAACCAATAACGATTTTTTATTTTTAAACTGCTAACACTATCAAAATTCGAAACAACTTTAGACATTAAAATATTTGTAACCCACTGCAAAGGCTTCACCATAAGATCAAGTTCACAAGTCTCATCCGCTGAAATTTTTTGAATATCAAATAACTCATGTGATTTTAAAAATTCAAATGAGTTACAAGAATTTAAAAAATTAATAAATAAACTTACTTTTGTATTGCTTGGTACTTTATTCCATTTTTTACCAAAATCTCCGACTTTAAATTCAGGATCAATCCAAAGGATTTTTTTAGGATCAATATGATTGTCTATAAGTTTACCAACAGCAGCAATTCCGGCAGGTCCAGCTCCAATCACGGTCCACTCATATTCATTTTCAAAAGTCATTCCACTCTCCTTTTTGATATCCTCATAAAATACTGAATTTAACAAAATAGGCAAACATTTATATTTATTCATAAAATATTTTATATGTGTAGAACGAGTTCAAGCCAGAAAGCTAAATTTAAGTGGATCAGAAGTATTGCTAAGCTTTAAGATAAAAGCAAAAATAATTTTGCTTTTATGATTTGCATAGAGGGTAACAACATTTGGAGAAAAATATTGTTACCCTAATAAATAGATCATATTTATTGATTTTGCAGTTGTTTTAATATTTTTTCTATATCATTTTTATTAAATAGGATTCCATTTATCATAACAGAATCTATTTTTTTTGTATTTTCAATATGAATTAATGGATTTTCTGTTAATAAAACAAGATCAGCAGTTTTACCAATTTCAATACTACCATAATCTTTTTCTATTCCTAAAAACTTAGCAGGATTTATTGTTGCCGTTTGTAATGCTTCTATTGGCTTAAGCCCTGCTTTTACAAATAGTTCCATTTCATCATGAATACTAAAGCCATAAAAAACATTAGGAAGTGGTTCAAAAGTTGATAAATTAGCGTCTGTACCTGCTAATAACGGTACTTTTGCTTTATTCATTTTATTAGTAAGAATAAGATATTTATCAAACAGTTCAGCGTTCATTTTTTGCGAACTTTTAGAAGATTTTTTTTCAGTAATAACCTCTTCCCAGAACTTTTTAATATTTTTTGGAATATATTTGGATCTTTCATCAATTGATGTCACAAAAGAGCCTTTTTGTATAGCTAATGTTGGTGTCTGCCAAGTTTTATTTTTTGAAAAAGTATTAATAATATTATTTTCTTTATCGTAATCAATATTATTAGCTGCTTTTAAATCTAAGGAAAAAAGTTCATCAATATTATTGGTTTTAGATATATCGCCCCGAATTTCATCTTCTAATTTTGATGCTGCAATAAAAAATTCTGTGAAATGTTCAATGCTACTTTGACCTAAATTTGAAGCTTCTATAGGACTAATTTCAGACGGGATATGACCTGCAAATGGGATTTTTCTTATTTTACATTCATCAACTAAAGCGTAGTAAATATTTTTTTCAATGTGTGAGTATGGTTTTATAAAATCAACTCCTTTTTCTTGAAATGATCTTACTGCACGCCTAGCTTCTTCTTCTGTTTTAATACTAAAGTGTAATTTTATTTTATTATCGAGAGCTGGTCCTGAATAAAATATTCTAGGAGTAGAAATACTTTTTGAAGCTTCTTTTTTCCACTTTTCAATTTGTTCAAATGAAGCTGACATGTCACGAACACCAACAACTCCATTGGCTATGAAACTTGGAAATGCTATTTTTTGATTATCTAAAATATGAACATGCATATCCCATAAACCAGGAATTAAATATTTCCCTTTTGTGTTGATTAACTTAGCTTTTTTAGGAATGACAAGATTATTCTTTGAGCCTATATTAATTATTTTATTATCTTTAATTAAAACCCATGAGTTCGGTTTTAACTTTCCAGATTCTACATCAACTATAGTAACATCCAAAAAAATAGTAAAATGATCATTTGACTTTAATTTTGGCATGATTGCTGAATAAGAGGAAGTGTAAAAAGATAAATTTAAAATACAAACGATTAAATATAATATTATAAAAATAGGATTCTTATTTTGCATAAATACTCCTTAATTAATTGCAAAAATTATTTAAAATTATTTAATTTTATAAAATACAAACAAAATATTTATAAAGTTTGTATAATTTAAAAATTATTATTTATTTTTTTTAAAGTCAATAAATAAATTTTTTTTAATTTATTTAATAATTATAAAAATTTATTATCCATGGTAAAAAATAAGATAAAAATTAGAAGATTAATAATTAACTGTTCTTCTCAAAAAAAAATCTATTTTTAAAATAAATATTTATATATGGATTTAAATAAAATGAGATCATTTAATAGAAATTTTATTTACAAAATTAAAATTATTTAGAAGCATTGCTAAAATTACAATAAATATAAAAATAACATTGCTTCAATGATTTAATAGGTAGGATCTAAGATTATTAAAGAAAAGTGTTAATAAGAAATTTTAATTATTTATCTTGCATTAAAATTTCTTTTAAAGCTTTCGAACCCTCAGTCACTTGTTGAGTACTACAGCTAAAAGCAAAACGAATTGCATTTGCACAACTAATTCCAAAACTATCACCAGGAGCACTTCCAATGCCACGCTCTGCTAAAAAGTCAGATAGTTGAGAAACAGATTTAATTTGCAATTTTTGTAGTAATTGAGGTTCTACTTCACACCATAAGTAAAATGCGCCCTGAGGTTTGAAAGGAATAATTCCAGGAATTTCAGAAGCGGCATTAAAAATAATTTCACGGCGAACTCGATACTCAGATAACATGTAATTTAAATGCTCACGAGGTCCTGTTACAGCAGCTAATGCGCCCCATTGTGCAATACTATTAATTCCATTTACAGTACAACGTAACAACTTAGGAATTCGTTCTTTTAAAGATTTATTTGTTGTTACAATATAACCAACTCTTAAGCCACTCATCGCATGTGACTTAGAAAATGAATATAAAGAAACAGCTTTGTCATATCCTTCTAAACCACTTGCAGGAGAATAATGCTCTCCTTCATATACAAGATCTTCATATGCCTCATCACAAACTAGCCATAGACCACGTTCTGCAGCTAAATTTGCAATGCGTTGTAGTTCTTCTTTTGGGACAATTGCTCCTGATGGATTTTGAGGTGAGTTGACAAAGATTGCTTTCGTGCGTGATGTAATTTTTTTAACAATATCTTCGTAGGAATATTGATAATTATTTTGTCTTGTTAAAGGAACAGATACCGTAACACCACCTGCTAAACGAATATTTTCTCCAATTTCCGTCCATAGTGGTTCAGGAACAATAACTTCATCACCTTGCTCTAACATGCATTGAAAAACAACATATAAAGCATGCATAGCTCCATTTGTCACAAAAATATCATTTTCTGTTACTTTAATTTTATTTTGATTATAAAGTTTTTGGGAAAGAGCTTTTAAGAGTTCTGGTATTCCATTATTAGGAATATAATGAGTTTTTCCATCATGAAGTGCTTTTTCTATTGCAGCAGTAATGTGCGGTGCAATTGAAAAACTTGGATCACCTGACTCTAGGCGATAAACCTTTTTTCCTGTTGCTTGCAGCTTTAACAGCTGCTCTCTAATTTGCACAATTTTGCCAAAACTAATCGAGTCAAGACGATTCATTACGATACCCCTAGTTTTTATGTAAAAAAAACAATTTATAACCTATGAAAGAGAACCAGAAGTCACCCCAAAAGTCAAGAAAATTGCAAGATTTTTGTAAGTTATTGTAAAAATGGTTCTTTCTAAATCTCAATAATTTCGCTCTAAAAGTAACAAACAACCCAAAAAATAGATAAAAAATCAAATTTATACAATTATTTGATTTTTCTACACTATTTAATTATTTTTAGATATTCCATAATTTTTTCTAATTTACCAATTTATTTCCTCGATAAGAAAAACATGGGTCACGGAAACACCATGGAACATAGGTGAATGACTCATAAGTTCGCAAAGTATCAAGGTTGGTACTGCGAACAGCCCCGCATTCCACTTATGCGGCAATCAGGCTATCAAGGAGGAAAAAGTTATGGGTCTTCGCATAAAAACCAACGTAGAATCTCTTACAGCCCAAAGGTTTTTATCAAATAATAATTCAGATTTAACCTCAAGCATGGAAAAATTATCTTCTGGACTAAGAATTAATAAGTCAGCAGATGATGCTGCAGGTCTTGCTATTTCTGAAGGATTAAGAGCAAAAACAAGAAGCTTAATGCAAGCTAAAAGAAATGCTAATGATGGTGTTTCTTTAGTTCAAGTAGCAGAAGGCGGTCTTAACGAAACAACAAATATTCTAATTAGAATGCGTGAATTAACAATGCAATCTGCTAGTGATACTGTTGGAGCTCAAGAACGTCAATATATTGATAAAGAGTATCAACAATTAACACAAGAAATTGATCGCATTTCTGAAACAACAGAATTTAATGGTCGAAAATTATTAACAGGTCAAACTTCCGAAAGTCTAATAACGTTACAAGTTGGATATAACGGAACAGAAAATGATATTTTAACTTTACAATTTAGTGAAGAATCTACAGGAATTAATTCAGAAACATTAGGTTTAAAAGACACCTCTCTTGCTGGAGAAGATAGAGAACAAATTGCCTCAAATTTAAATACAATTGACGAAAGTTTAAATATGATTGCATCTACAAGAGCAACTCTTGGTGCAACACAATCAAGATTAAATTCAGCAATAAGCAATATTTCCATAAACACTGAAAATATGATGGCTGCAAATAGCCGCATTCGTGACACAGATTTTGCGGAAGAAACTGCAAAATTATCACAAAGTAGAATTTTATCTCAAGGTGGACTTGCCATTCTAGCACAAGCGAATCAACGACCAGAAATGGCTTTATCATTTTTACGTTAAAAAATATTTTTAAGGAATTACTTTATGGGAATTAGAATTAAATCTAATATTGATAGTTTAATGGCTCAAAGACAGCTAAGTGAAAGTCAAACAGAATTAACAGATAGTTTGCAAAGATTATCTTCTGGACTAAGAATTAATAAATCATCAGATGACGCTGCTGGTCTTGCTATTTCAGAAACAATGAGAGCAAAAATTAGAAGCTTTGCTCAGGCAAAACGAAATGCTTCTGATGGTATTTCATTTTTACAAACCGGAGAAGGTGGTTTAAGTGAATTAAATAATATAGTAATTAGAATGAGAGAACTGACAACACAAGCGGCTAGCGATACCGTTGGGGAAACAGAAAGATCGTTTTTGAATAAAGAATTTCAAGAGCTTGGAAAAGAAGTGAATCGTATAAAAGATCAAACAGAATTTAATGGAAGAAAATTACTGTCTCCTGATGAACAAACAGATATTAATATTCAAGTTGGAGTAAATTTTAGAAAATCAGATGGTGAAACAAATGAAGATAATGAAATTATCACTCTTAAATTTGATGATTTAACTGAGCTAAATGATTCTCTCACAACACTTTCTGAATTGAGTATTGAAGGAGAAAATGGCAGAGAGCTTGGAGGTGGTCAAACGGAAGATATATTTTCAGCACTTGATGATTCTATGCTAAAAGTGACCAAAACAAGAGCAGCTCTTGGAGCATTGCAAAGCAGATTGAACTCAACTATCACCTCCATTGATATTGGTAGTGAGAATTTAAGTGCTGCTCAATCGAGAATTCGGGATGCAGACTATGGAGCTGAATCAGCGAAATTTGCGCAAAGTAAAATACTTGTTACCGCAGGGACCTCTGTATTAGCGCAAGCGAATCAAATCCCAGAAACCGTTTTACATTTAATAAGATAGCTTGGAGAAACTTTGAATGGCTTTGGAAATAAAGCAAGGACTGAAAACAACCCAAAAGATATCGCTTTCAGCTGAGCTAAAACATTCCATTACTATATTAACCCTAGGTCGTTTTGAACTAGAAAAGTTGATAATAGATGAGCTTGAAAAAAACCCTTGCCTTGTTGGTGTTGCAAAACAAGAAGAAAATAATCAGCTGCATTATGAAGAATTAAAAAGAGCCCTTCAAAATTCTTATAACCAAAATGATTATACGGAAAGATACAATGACATAAAAAGCAATGAAGAAATATCTTCAAATGATCAAAAAAGAGAATATGCAGATACTTCTTCAATTAGCTCTATACATTCTCATATAGAAAATCAAATCGCAGTAATGAGACTTAGCTCCTATGAAAAAGAATGTATTAATACTATTTTACAATATATAGACGATACTGGGTTTTTAAATACAGATATAAAAACCATTTCAGAAAATCATGATATTCATTATGATGATGTAAAATTTGCAATAGAAACCATTCAAAAATGTGAACCTACTGGGATTGGAGCAAGTAGCATTCAAGAATGCTTATTATTGCAATTCAATAAATTAAAGAAAAAACCTAAGTATATTGAAAAACTTTTAACAGAATATTGGTTAGATTTTCAAAAACAAAACTTTATAAAAGTAGCAAAATTAGAAAAAACATCTGTAGAAGAAATAAAAAATGCTTTTCGTTTTATTAAATCAAATTTCGATCCTAGACCAGCAAGACAATTTGGACAGCAGTCAAATCAAATTATAATCCCTGATGTCTATGTTTTTAAAAGAGATGATCAATGGATATGCAGTACAAATGAAAATGGTTTACCAAGACTAAAATTATCAAAAAAATATTCAAATTTAATCAAAAGCATTAAAAGCAATTTGAATGAAATTCATTCTAAAGAAACTTTTAAATATATCAATGAAAATATTAAATCTGCAAAATGGCTTGTAAAGTCATTGAAAGATAGAGATAAAACAATTATAAAAGTTGTTGAATCTATCATTAAACACCAAGAGAATTTTTTTGAAAATGGTGTAGAACACTTAAATCCTTTAACTCTAAAAATTGTTGCACAAGAACTCGATTTACATGAAAGCACAATTTCAAGAGCCACTGCAGACAAGTATCTTTATTCACCAAGAGGTATATTTGAATTAAGGTATTTCTTTAATACTGCTGTAGAAAATAATTCAGGAAAAGAGCTTGCAAATGAGTCTATAAAACAATTTGTGGCAGAAATCATTAAAACTGAAGACAAAGAAAATCCATTATCTGATCAAGAAATTTCAGAAAAAATTGAATCAAATAAAGGGATTAAAATAGCCCGCAGAACAGTTGCTAAATATAGAGAATCACTAGGCATAATGTCCTCATCAAAAAGAATACAAAGGTTCTAACGATTTACCTAATTCAAGTTGACTCTTTAGCCAATTGATGGTATTTTTAGTTAAATATTGTATATTATTATACAATATTTAGTTTCATTTGTTTCTTTTATTACAAATGAAAGCTTTTGATTTGCTTTAGTTCTGTTACCTTTCTTAGGAGGCTACATGCAAGTAGAAGTACAATTTATTAATTTCCCTAAATCTAAGCAAGTACGTGAGCTTATAGAAAATAAAATTAGTGAATGTGTAGAAAAATTTTCAACTAATTCTTCTATTGTCAAAGCTTTTTTCAGTTTAGATGGTATTGAACATCATGTTAAACTTGCTGTTAACTCAGGTAAAATAAATATTTGCGTAAATGCAAGTGCAAATGATGTAGCTCATTCCGTTGACAAAGCAGTAAATAAACTTGAATCTGCTCTTCGAAAAAATGTAAAACGTCGTATTCACAAAAGAATAGAGTTTTCTTCTGTAAATAATGATTCCGATTATAATGTAATTAATTTAAGAAGAAATAAACGTTTTGCTAAAAATGATGAAAATATATTTGATAAATATGAGTCTCACTATATTTCAAACTTTGAAGACCGTATTCGTAAAGTAAGTTAAAGTAACTTCTTACTTGCAAAGAGAGAGGTAGATATGAATTATCTACCTCTTTTTTTGATCTTCTTTTTCTCCTGGAACGAGAATGATATAGTAATGATTGACAGAAAGTTTTTTTTTACCTATTAGAATACAGGTAAATAAAATTTTACCATAAAACGTTACTTTTCTAAAAGCGGCCAAATAAAATGACAATCCAAATCATCCGCAATTTAATTAAAAACCAGTCAACTAACTTATTTCTTGAATCTGATTCAAAAGAAGACATATTAAAAGAAATCGCTGAAAAAATTTCAGTTTCAAAAAAAAATCATGATAAAGTTGAAATCTTTACTGGTTTAAAAGAGCGAGAGACAAAAGCAAGCACAGGAATTGAATTTGGCATTGCGATACCGCATACATATATTTCAAAAATTAACGAAACAGAGCTCTTTTTGTTTCTTTCCAAAAAGGGAGTAGAATTTGACTCTTTTGACCATGAACCAACAAAGTTATTTTTTGTTATTTTATCTCCAAAATATCCAAAAACCCCAAAAATTTCAAAATTAAATATTATGGCAAATATTTGCAGATCAATGCGAATAGAAACCTTACGAAAAAGAATTTCATCTGCAAATAATTTACAAGAAATATTATTATATTTGGAGAATTCATGAATAAATCCACTGAAAATAGTATCACAAATAAAAAAAATGTAATTATTGTATCTGGACTTGCGGGGTCAGGAAAAACAATTGCAATACATGCCCTAGAAGATTTAGGTTACTATTGCATTGATAATTTACCAGCCGTTTTATTAAAATCTTTTGCAGACTCAATCGAATCTAATAATTTGAAAGCAACCCATATTGCACTTGCTCTAGACTCAAGAGATCCCGATAATCCTGTTACCTTTGAAAGTATCTACCCTGGATTAATGAAGTCATGTAATTTACAAATAATTTATATTAAAGCATCTAATGAGGTTATTTTAAGGAGATTTAGAGAAACAAGAAGGCAACATCCATTAAGCGTTTTGCACCCATTATCTAGTTTACAGGATATCATCAAAATAGATGAAAATACCTTAGAGCCTATCAAAAATTTAGCGCATCGCTCTCTAGATACATCAAATATGCCAACTCAATATTTGAAAAGATTTATTCATAAACATTTTTCTATATCCGATTCAAACAGTCATTTTTTATTAAATATCACTTCCTTTGGATTCAAACACGGCACACCATCCGATCTTGACACCCTATTTGACGTACGTTGTTTTAAAAATCCCCATTATGAGCCACATTTAAAAGAACTGACGGGCCTTACCCAGCACGTTAAAGATTATGTTTTTAGTGACCCCAATGTTTCTCTTTTTATCAAAAAAGTTATTGATTTAATTGAATTTTTCTACCCCCTATACCTTGAAGAAGGAAAACATTATTTTTCAATAGGGATAGGCTGCACAGGAGGCAAACACAGAAGTGTCGCCATTGCAGAAGAACTTGCTAGAATCTTTAGGGAGAGTTTTCCATTAGTTACGGTTGAGCATAGGAACATTGAGGTAGATTAATCAAGAAGAACCTCTTGACCGATGCACCTACCCGATACATCTTATAGCTTGGTTGAGATTCTCTTAAGCATGAGAACTCACATTTTTATTTATGAAAGGGTAACTCATGTCAGATTTAGTATTTAAAATTACAGATCATAACTTTCAGACTGAAGTTTTAGAAAGCAAAATTCCTGTTTTAGTTGATTTTTGGGCAGATTGGTGCGGACCATGTAAATCTTTAGAACCTGTTCTTGAACAAATAGCAAAAGAGCAAACTGGAAAAATCAAAGTTTGTAAAGTAAATGTGGAAGACAATCCTCAACTTGCTGCAAGCTTTAACATTCGTAATATTCCATTCTTAGCTTTTGTTAAAGATGGACAAAAAGTAGCTGAACTTGTTGGAAATCAACCTAAACAAGTTATTTTAAATCAAATTAACGCTCTTCAATAAAGTTCATTTTAAATGAACTTAAAAACAAATATCTTTCAGAATGAGCAATTTCTTTTAGATACCATTGCAAAGGAACAAAAGTTAAAAACCAATGTTCCTTTGATTATATCTATTGATGAAGTAGGCAGAGGTTGTGTTGCAGGCCCTGTGTTAAGTTGTGTTAGTCTTTGGACACTTAAAGGTTATGATCCAAGCTTTAAAACCAAAAGTCAAAAATGGGTTTCGTATATCGATGATAGTAAAAAACTCTCCGAAAAAAAAAGAACTCAATGCTTTGATCTTATCCTAAATGACTATGATTATAATTTATCTAGTATCCCTTTCTCAAAATTAAATCCAAACAATTTAAATCATCTTGTTCCTTCAAATACAAAATTGCATTATAAATCTGATTTATTTATAAATAAAAAAAATTCGGATCATTTAAATGACTTTGAATGTATTTATTTTTCTTTAGGAGAAGCATCTTCACAAGAAGTTGATGAGTTTAATATTTGGAATGCATTACAACTTGCTATTGCTAGGGCTTTAACAAATCTTTATTATTTTTTTAAATCGTCATCAGAATCGAATATTTATCCTAATTTAAATCAGGCTATTATTTTAATGGATGGCAAACATTTTATTAAAGTACCAAAAGAATTTGAAAAAAATATTCAAGCAACCGTTACCCAAGCAGATGGATTATTTATTAGCGTAGGATTTTCAAGTATTATTGCTAAAGTATATCGTGATACTTTTATGATATACCAAGACTCCTTATATCCCTCTTTTGGTTTTTCAGGGCATAAGGGCTATGGTACTCCAAAACACTTAAATATCATTCAAAATATTGGAATTTGCCCATTGCATCGTAAAAGTTTTTTAACAAATTATTATTCAAATTAATCTATTCCATCATCAAAAATATAGCCACCACCTCTTACCGTTTTAATAAATTTTTTATCAAACCCTTCGTCTAATTTTGACCTCAAACGATTAATTTGTACTTCAATAATATTTTTATCACTAAGTTCACTCATATTCCAAATCTTTTCTAATAATTCGTTTCTTGAAACAGTAATTTTATTATTTCTTGCTAAAAATTCTAGTATTTGAAATTCTTTTTTAGATAAAAACAACTCTTTTCCATCTCTAGTAACTAATTGTTTATTTAGATCAATTTTAAGGCCATCAAAAATTAAACTATCTTTTAAATTTACAGGAGATCTTCTTAACAATGCCTTAATTCTAGAAACTAATTCTGGAAATGTTATTGGTTTAACCAAATAATCATCTGCTCCTAATTGCAGGCAATGAACAATATCCGTTGTTTTATTTTTAGCTGAAACAACAATAATAAAAGTATTATAATCTTTAATTTTTTTCAATTTTTCTAAAATTTTGAGACCATCCATAGTAGGAAACATCATATCTAAAATAATGAGATCATAAATATTTGTTTGAGCTGTAATAAATCCTTTCTCACCATCATACTCGACATCAACTATATATCCTTTTTCTTTCAAACCTTTTTTTAAAAATGTAGCTGTTTTTTCTGAATCTTCAATAATTAATATTCTCATTAAATTCCTCAAATTATAAATATAAAATATTTATTTTCTTAAAAACAAAAAAAGAATTTTCTTTGTTACTTAATAGTTATTATTTAACGAATAGTATTTAATTTAATAATGAACATTAAATTACAAAAAAGATATATTTAAAGATCAATTAAATATCAAAAATTATTTTTAAATTTAATTATTTTGATATTTTTATTTTTTATCAAATCTGTCATTTTTATACCCCAAAACAACTCTAAAGAAACTTGAAGGAACTCCGATAATGTTTTGAGTGAATGGTTATGTTTCATTCCCATTCTAAGTTCTGTCACAACATACTGATATAACTAAAGGATATTAGATGGTGCAGAGAAATCAAGCAAATCCAATGAAAGTAGATGTCTCTTACGAGCTTTATAAAGAGCTTGCTGGAGAAATTTGCTCTCCTCTTGATGATGCTGATTTAGATATCGATTTGAGATATGAATTATATACTAGTAAACTAATTTATCTATACAACATTCAAGAGCAATGTTTTAAATGCATTAATTCCGAAAAAACAGAAAATTCTTATACACCGGAAGACCATGTTGTCATTCAAAATGCCATTGAAGTAACAAAGGAGTTCATCCGTCAGACAATTCGTGAAGCACTCTTAAAAGGCTTAACAATAGCAGAAAAGAAGGCTCTAGATGCTTCCCGAAATCAATACAATACTTGAATTATTTGAACGGATGTCACTTGATGAAAAGGTATATTTTAGCTTCAATAATGAAGAAGATATAGAAATATGTATCATGTTTACAAAAAAACCGGACAAACGAAACTGGAGCATTTGGCTTGCTTTAAATGAACAAGCTTCAAAACAAACCGTAACAATCAATCATTTGCGTCAAGTTTTAAAAGCATTTAAAATTAGTGAAAAAATATTTATAAAAGAACTTGCCGATGTATTATTACTTCAAGCAGCCTATGCAGATGAGTTTATAAGACAAATCACCGAAGTATTAGGAAAAGAAGCTGTGCAAAAATCAATTTTACAAACACAAAATTTTATGGATGAACTCGCTTCAAAAATTAAAAATTTGATACATGAAAATGAGATGCAAGATCCAGAAAAGAGCAAAGTAACAAAAGAAAAAGCAAAAAATAAACAAAAATTTAAAATTATAAAGTAAAAAAAATTATGGATACAGAAAACAAGTCTGATAAATATAATAAAATTGATCTATGGGAAACCAAAGATATTTTAGAATCTATTTTAGAATCCCAATTAAATGCGGTTGCTTCTATAAAAAAATTAATAGAAGAATTGAATATAGCTGTTACCAAATGTCTACCTTTACTAGAAAGCGGTGGGAGAATTATTTTTGCTGGCGCTGGAACTTCAGGAAGAATGGCAGTTCAAGAAAGCTCAGAACTATATCCAACTTTTTCATGGCCTAAAAATAAATCTTTATTTTTAATTGCTGGCGGTCAAAAGTCTTTAATTGAAGCCGTAGAAAATGCGGAAGATAATTTATCACAAGGTGAATTAGATGCTAAAAAAATAAAACCCACAAAAAAGGACATCTTTATTTGTCTTGCTGCAAGCGGAAGAACCCCTTATACACTAGGAGTCCTAAGGACTGCTAATTTAGCGGGAGCACTTACAATTGGAATTTCATCTTCTTCAAATTCCCCTTTATTAAATGAATCTAAAATCAAATTATTCGCAAACACAGGAGCTGAAGTCATTGCAGGATCGACAAGAATGAAAGCGGGAACGGCACAAAAAGTGATCTTAAATATGTTAACGACAACTTTGATGATTCGATTAAATAGAACTTATGATTCCTATATGGTAGACTTGGTTGCAACGAATGAAAAATTGAATAAAAGAGCAGCATATATTGTCTCTGGTATTAGCAATGTCAATCTTGAAACAGCACACGAAGCTTTGAATTTTTGTCACGGCAAAGTGAAATTGGCCTGTGTTTATTTAAAATATCAAGATTTAAAAAAAGCAGAAGAAATATTAATTGAAAACAATGGAAATTTAAGACTTTGTCTCGATTCTAAGAAATGATAAAAAAACCTAACCTCAAAAAATGTATCCAAACCCTTTAATAATATGATAAGCCTTTATTGGGCGTTTTTAGGAGAAAATTACAATGCAAGAACATTCTTTATTTGATCTTTTAGTGCTTTCTTTAGGGAACGCGGCTCTAGTTGGTCTTGGAATTGTTCCAGAGCCAGGGAGCAATGCACACCACAAAGATATTGAATCTGCTAAGTACAATATTGAACTGCTTGAGACCCTTCAAAAGAAAACAAAGGGAAATCTTTCTCAATCTGAGGAAGAAATGCTTTCAAGTTTGCTTTACGACCTAAGATTAAAGTATGTTGAAGCAAGAAAGTAACCATGCTATCCTATTGATGTGTCATTGAACACATGTAATGATACGGGCATGTAATACGAGAATGCGGGCTGAAGGTTCAACTTTCAGCCCGCAGGCTAATTTTACAAGCTTCTTCCTTTGAAGGAAAAGGGAGGTTCACAACAAAGTGAACTAAAACTAGTTTGTAGGCATTTTGCCTAAAAAACTTCTGGCGAATCGATCTTTGTTATCAAGATAATTGGTGAAAAGTTCGGTTTGTTTCTTTTTTTATCCAAATTATAAAAGGTAATTTTTATGTCAATTGAATCTAATTCTCCAATTCCAATAACCTCGGTTGGACATGAAAAACTGAAAGAAGAACTAAAAAGACTAAAAACAATTGATAGACCTAAAGTCATTTCTGAAATTGCAGAAGCACGCGCTCTTGGTGATTTATCTGAAAATGCAGAATATCATGCAGCACGCGAAAAACAGGGCTTTATTGAAGGCCGTATTATGGAACTTGAAGACAAATTAGGTCGGGTTCAAATTATTAATGTAGGTAAAGGGAAAACGGATAGAGTTGTATTTGGAGCTATGGTTTCCTTAGTTGATGTGAGCGACGATACAAAAGGTGAAGAAAAATCCTATCGAATTGTTGGTGATCTTGAAGCAGACATTAAAAATAATGCAATTTCAATTTCAAGCCCACTCGCAAAATCATTAATTAATAAAACAGTTGGTGATATCGTAACAGTGAATTTACCACGCGGCGAAAAATACTATGAAGTAAAAGACATTCAATTTACGGAATAATTAAAAATTTGTCCTTGGTAATACGGAACCTATAGCTTGATTAATATCGCCAATTTGAAATATTACGCCAAATTGCGCAAAGTAACTATTATTTTCTATAGATAAAGTATTTAAATAGGTATTAGATGAACCATTGTTTAAGTTCATCACATTTTGTCTTCTCCATCCCATTTGAAATAATAACGATTTATCTTTAGCAAAAAAATAATCAAATCCGCCAAATACGGAATACATATCTGGAACTGGGGCAATTACTTTAGCTGTCCCCATATCTGTAGTAATTGACATTTCTGGATACCAAATCGCTCCATATTCAGCCCCAGAAAAAATACGAAATTTCTGCCCTATATTTAATGCTAAACCTGCCATTATAGTAGGAAAAGCGACTGCATATCCTTGCTTTAATTGACCGTATGAGGTCATATCAATTAACAATCCCGTAGTGGTTCCTACAAAAAAACCAAAGTTTGAAATAATATTTATATGATAAGAATATCTTATAAAAAATCCTGAATTTACGACCGTTTGGGACAATGGTTTTATTTTTTCCGATTCAACAGAAGTTGAATTTTGTTTCAAAGTCCAATTAGAATATTCTGCTGAATAGAATAAAACTAAATTATGCCCAGCTCGAAAGTCAGGAACATATGTATTTTCAGACACCACATCTTCTTGAGCAAGAACAACATTAGTAAAAAAAAGAGATTGTGTTACAATATGAAAGTATTTGATTATTTTTAAAAAAGGACTTCTTAAAAAATGTCTCTCTTTAGCCAGAAAAATATGATTTCTATTTTTATTTTTTTGTTTCTTATTATAATTATGAACTGTGCGTCGCATCCTTTAAATGTTTCCTTAGTTGGCTGCTTTGTTTCTTTAGGATTTTTAACTCTTACTTACGTAATTCAAAAATACCATATTCAAAAACTATATTTTGTAGCATTTCATCTTATTTCAATTATGTTTGTACTCATTTTTCAAACTCCAGAAGTTTTTGCACTTGCCTTGCTTACCCTTCTTTTAAGAGAATCTATTTTACTAGCTAAAAACAAAGCTGAAAAAGGCTCTCGCATATGCCTTTTATCAGATCTTGGAATGATAAAGCCAAAAAGGCAACTTTCTTTGGTTTTCAAATATACAATGCCATTTATTATAGCTTCTTTTACCTGTTCCTTCCTTTCAAATTTATTTACCTTTCCTCCAATAGCTCTTGCTTACTTTGCTCTTTTCCTATTTGCTATAGGTTTTGGAAGCCTTATTGTAGAAGAGCTTTCCTTTGCCGCAACAGAATAGGAGCAAAACATGAGTAATCATAATTTTTCTTTTGATTGGAAAAAAATTCAAGAAACATTATCTGATGCTGCAAAAATTAGTACTAGAGAGCTCAAACGCGGTGTCGATGAAGCTAAAAAACAAATTGGAAAAGTACAATTGGTTCAAAAAAGAAAAGAGCTATTTGCAGAACTGGGAAGAAATTTATATGAAGCATATGAAGACGGACTTCCTGAAGAACTTGAAAAGCTATTGAAAGACACAGAGTTATATGAAATTATACAAGATATTCAGAATACAGATAAAGAACTTATAAAACTTAGAGGCGTAGATAAGGGATAAAATGAAAAGTTACAGAGGAAAAATATTTTTTTTATGTTTCTTTTTAATTACACTCTGTCTTTTTTTATTTTTAAATATTGTCATTGGCCCCTTAATCATATCATTCGTGGCTGCCTATCTTATTAATCCTCTATTTGAATTTTTAGAAAATAAAGGCATTAAAAGGTCTTTCATTTCTTTTGCAACACTAATCATTCTTACTGTTTTATCTATACTTGCCATCTGGATATTTTTTCCTATATTGTTTGAACAGCTTCAAGGTTTAATTAAACTTCTACCAGGATTTAAAACTTATTTAGAAGGCTCTCTTTTTCCAAAAATTCAAGGATTAATTGCAGAAGTAACAGGGCAAAAATATTATAATGTAATTCATTTATATGATTTATTACCTATTAATGTCGAAAAAGTAAGTGAAACTTTAATATCTCGCATAGGAGCAAGTACAAGGTTTATTGCTTCTATTTTAATTATGGTTATTTTCACCCCATTTTTTTCATATTTCATAATGCGTGATTTCAATAAAATTCATAATAAAATATTTGATTTAGTTCCCATCGATATTAAACCTGTTTTTATTGAATTTATTGAAGAAGTTGATAAAAAATTAAGATCTGTTTTACGTGGTCAGTCTATTGTCATATTAACATTATGTGTCTTGTATCCAAGCGCCTTACTTATCGCAGGTTTACCAACAGCAATCGCTGTAGGAGTTTTAACGGGTTGCGCCCGATTAGTACCTTATATGGATATTCTTGTTGGAAGTTTTCTCTGTTTTTTTGTATTAGTTACAAACTCAGCGGATGGACATCTTATTTTAACTGTATCTCTGGCTTTTTTAACGGTACAATGTTTAGATGGATTATTCATCACTCCAAGGATCATGGGAAGATTCTCAGGATTACACCCTTCTCTGGTAATTCTGTCTGTGCTTTGTTTTGGTGATTGGTTTGGGTTTTATGGTATTTTATTAGCTGTGCCTTTAGCAGCAGTTGGAAAAGTATCATTTACTATGATTATAAAGTCATACAAGGAGTCCCAGTTTTACAAAAATGGCAACAATGGATAATACTAAATACGTTGAATCAGTTGTAGAAATTGAATTAAACTGGAACACACAATTTGTTTCCCAATCAAAAAAATATTGGGATGCTATGTTTCGTTTTAGTTTCAGTCTTTGTAACAACAAAATTAAAGCAGAAGACATTCATCAGACATCTTTGCTAAAATCTTTAAAAGCATTTCAAAAGTTTGTAATAAACTATAATGCCCAAGCAAACTCGAATGAAGAAGTCGACTCTCTGTTTCAAAGCCCAGATATTCAGTATCATTTTAAAAATTGGCTTTTTAGAATTGTTAAAAACACATATATTGACGATAGAGAAGTAAATAAAAAATGGAAATTTGATTCCTCTGAAGAGGCTTTAAATACATTATACAATGAACCTTCCGATCCACTACAAAATGATTTTTCTAATAATATAAATGATTTAAAAAAATCAGAAAAAGAATTTTACCGCCTTGCCCTAGATGACAATTGGAAAAAACGACTTGATCAGCTCAATGATAGGCAAAGAAGCATATTATTTCTTGCGGCAGAAGACTATTCCTATAAAGATATCTCAGCTATTCTTGGGATTCCAATAGGTACCGTCATGAGTACGCTATCTCGTACACTCCAAAAACTAAAGTCAAACTGACAAGTTTTGGAATAAAAAAACCTTTTTAATCGTATATACTAAAGAAGGAAGAATTATACTTTGAGGTGTTTTTAAAATGTTACCAAATGATCCAAAATTTGAAAATTCGAAAGAAAATTGGAAGGATCAGGTTAAAAACCATTACAATCAAGTTTCTTTATCTTCAGATCAAAAACGTCTGCTAGAACACATGCTTTTAAATAAAGCTCAAAAAGAAAAAAATCTGTATTTCAATAATTTAATTCAAAAATTTAAAAATGTATATCATAAAAACGAAAAAAAGGTATTTTCACATTTTATCACAGCAGCCGTAGCAGCAACTGTTACATTTGGTCTGTTACACGTTTTTGAAAATTCAAATTATGACTTTATTTCTGAAATGGTTTCTTCCATGCAAGATGCCAATGCAATGCCTCCAGACTTTGATCTTGTTGGGGACTCCAATGCGCTCCCACAACTTTCTATGGATTCTTTGCCAGATCAATCCTTTGAGCCTGTTATTCCAAAGCAACTTGCCCAAAGTTATTCAGCTTATGAAGGACGTTTCTTTTTATACAAAGGCCAACAAGGCGTTAGTATTACAATGGAACCTAACCAAAATATACAAAAAACAAAACTACTTCAGTCTAAACCAAGTGTGCTGTACATTGTAAAATTAACCAAAAAAAATGAAAATTCATTTCCTAAACAAAAAATATTGAAAAAAATTCAAGCTGCTTCTAGTAAAATTAGACGTGTTTATGCTTGGCGAGATGGAGCTTATGGTTATGCTATGGTTCAACCTCAAGGTATTCAAGAAAATAATAACTTAGAAGAAAATGTTTTATCCAACGAAGAACAACCTAATGTAACCGCAAATTAACATTATAATTTATATAAAAAAATCAAATTTAAAATTTAACTTAAAAATGTCACTTATCTTTTAAATCTTCATTAAATTATAATATAATTTTAAAAAGTTTTAATTTTATTTGCTGATTTCAAGGATTCAGAATATGGAGCCTAACGAAGAAACCATTTCAGAAAAAAAAACACTTATATTGCTTGTGGAAAGCGAGCCAAACGCTCGAAATTATCTTAGTACTGCAATAAAATCGAGTGATAATTTCGATGTATTAAACAGTGGATCCATAAGAGATACCATGGAAATACTCAAAGAAAACTATGAAAAAATAGATTTCATATTATTTAATTGGAATTCAATAGAAATTCCAGGAAGCACTTTTTCACAAAATATTAGAAAAATATATAACTATGACCATATTGAACTCATTGCAATTTCACAAAATTTAACACCTGATGATACTTTTTTAATTGCTGAACTTGATATCCATTATACCCTTCCTAAAGTAATAAATAGAGCAGATTTAATTAAAAAACTTGAAGAAGTAAGAAAAGATTATCATTTCACAAAACCTGAGCTACAAAAAATAAATGAATTAAAACATTTTATAAATTTAGAAAACCTAGAAAAATGCGAAGAAATTGTTAAAGATGAAAAAGTACTTTATAAGATTAAAAATAATCATAAATTTTTATATTTAAAAGGTGAATTACTTATTTTACGAAGACAGTACGAAGAAGCAATTCAATTTTTTAATTCCATGTTAAAAGACAAATCTAAATTAAACACTTTTGAAACTCTTAAAACCATGAACACTCTAGGAAAAGCATACTGTTTAGCAGGAAAAAATAAAGAAGCACTCATGATTTTTGAAAAGCTAGAGGCAAAAAGTCCAAAAAATTTAAACCATAAAGTGATGGTTGGAGAAGCTCTTTTAGGATTAGATAAAACATACGAAGCAGAAACTAAATTTCATGAAGTACTTGAAAAAAATAAAAAGGATAAATCTGCATTAACAGGTCTCATAAAATCAAAATCAATCTCAGGAAAATACGAAGAAGCAAAGTTATTCTATCATCAAATTGAAGGAGATTTTGAAAGTAAATCACTAGCAAGTTATTTTAACAATAGAGGAGTTGTCCTTGTTAAAAGTGATAAATTTGATGAAGCAATTTCATTCTATAAAAATGCTTTATATTTTTTCAAAAAATATAAAGATCACATTAATTTTAATTTAGGAATGGCCTATTATAGATCAAATAGAATTGAAGAAGCTGTCGATTATTTTCAAGAAGTATTAAAGTCTGATGATTTTGAGTCTTTCGCAGATAAAACTTTATTAAAGCTTTTAAAAGAAGAAGGGGCGGATAAATTTATAGAAAAATTCAAAAAATCTACAACACAAATTCCATAGTGAATGTGTTTTAATTGATTTATGATGAATAATTATATTAAATTAAAAAAATCATTCTTTTTTATGAATTAAAGGAAAAATAAATGGAGCCTCATAAAGAAGTCATTCTAGATAAAAAACTCATTATATTACTTATAGAAAGTGCTGTAGAATTAAGAGCGTTTTTTTCTGGAGCAATTAAAAAAAGCGTTAATTTTGATGTTATAACAACAGGCTCAGCAAACGATGCAAACAAAATTTTGATCGATAATCATGAAAATATAAATTTTATTCTATTTAATTGGATTTCTCCTAACATTTCAGGTTTTATTTTTGCTCAAAATATTAGAAAAAATTTCAATTATGACCATATAGAATTAATTACATTTTCACAAAATTTATGTGAAGAAGATTCTTTTTTATTATCTGAACTTGATATTCTTTATACAATACCAAAAATTATTAATGGAGCACAGCTAATAAAAAAACTTGAAGAAATTCGTTCTGACTATCATCTCTTAAATCCGGTTTTAAAAAAATTAAATGAACTTAAACATTATGTAAACATTGAAGATCTTGAAAATTGTGAAGAAGTAATAAAAGATGAAAAAATTCTTCATAAAATAAAAAACAATCATAATTATCTTTATTTATACGGAGAAATATTAATACTTAGAAAAGATTATGAAAATGCCATAAAATATTTTGAAGAATTGCTAAAAGACAAATCAAAACTAAACGGAATAGAAACTTTAAGGACGATGAGTACTTTAGGTAAAGCATACTGCCTGGCCGGAAGAAATAAAGAAGCATTAATGATATTTGAAAAACTAGAGTCAAAAAGTCCTAAAAATTTAAGTCATAAATTAATGGCTGGAGAAGCACTTTTAGGACTTAATGAACATTTTAAA
This sequence comes from Silvanigrella sp., assembly GCF_044369315.1. NCBI lineage: Bacteria > Pseudomonadati > Bdellovibrionota > Oligoflexia > Silvanigrellales > Silvanigrellaceae > Silvanigrella > Silvanigrella sp. The sequence continues at coordinate 968 of NZ_JBIPMD010000019.1, read as the reverse complement.
GCAGAATCTAAATTTCATGAAATTTTGGATAAAAATCCCAAAGACAGAGGTGCTTAAACAGGAATGGTAAAATCAAATTCTATTTCTGGAAAACATGACGTTGCTAAATCTTTTTTTCATCAAATTGAAGGCGAATTTGAAAGCAAATCTCTCGCTAGTTACTTTAATAATAGAGGTGTCATGCTTGTAAAGGAAACTAAGTTATCTGAAGCAATTTCATTTTACAAAAATGCTCTTTATTTTTTTAAAAAATATAAGGGACATATTAGTTTTAATTTGGGCATGGCTTATTATAGATCTAATAAAATTGAAGAAGCAGCTGAATATTTTAATGAGGCAATAAACTCCACTGATTATGAACTATTATCTGATAAAACATTACTTAAATTATTTAAAACTGAAGGTATGGATAAATTTATTGAAAATTTTAAAAAATTAAATATACAAAAAATTGATGATTAACAAATATTTAATATTTTTCTTATTTGAAGGGTATAAATGAAGATACAAAAAGAAACAAAATTAGAAACAAAATTAGAAAAAAAACTGGCAGTCTTACTAATTGAAAACCTTGTAGAACAAAGAACTTTTTTTGCAGCAGCAATAAAATCTAGTGAAAATTTTAGCGTCATAACTTGTGGCAATTTTAAAGATGCTTTTGAAATTCTTATAGATGATCATGAAAATATAAATTTTATATTGTTTAACTGGTCATCTTCAGAGGTTACAGGAAATATTTTTGCGCAAAAAATAAGAACGAATTATAAATATGATCATATAGAACTTATTACTTTTGCCCAACACATGAGCGATGAAGATGCTTATTTATTATCAGAGTTAGACATTCATTATAAAATTCCAAAAATTATTAATGGAAATCAACTGATAAAAAAGCTAGAAGAAATTCGTTCCGATTATCATTTAATCAATCCAATTTTAAAAAAAATAAATGAACTTAAACATTATAT
>NZ_JBIPMD010000139.1:0-8519 GCF_044369315.1 Silvanigrella sp. | reverse complement strand
AGTCCGTTCAACAAAGGGCTTGCTTGTCCATGTTTTCGGAAGATTTTCTGCATGCCTTTTTAAGTACATATTCTTTTTCTAAAAACACATTCTCAACTCTTAACTGGCATATTTAATTTTCAAAAATCACTAACCGTATTTTTATCTTCATTGGATGAATTTGAAAAATTAAATATTCAAATTATAGATCAATTAATTTTAGGATGTACCAATTATTTAAACCAATCTCCCAAAAAATATGGTCAAACAGGATTAAAAAGGAGTACAGATTTTAAAAATGAATTAGAAAAACTTAAAAACAGCAATAAGCTTCTATTTAATACTAAATTAACAGAACTTGTATATAAACTTTTTACCAATAATCAAATTGGATTAAAAAAATACTCCGATTTTTTAGGGTTTGGTGGAACAATCAGAACTGAAGAAACAAGCTTATTTACATTCTGTGCGAATTCATTAATAAATATGAATAGTTTTCAAAATATTATTTTAGAAAAATCATCTCCATTAAATAATTCTGCCCTTATTTCTGCTTTATTAAACAGTCCATTAAACAAAAGTAAAATTACCGAATGTTGTCTCAAAAGATTTTATTTAAAATCACTTGAATTAGATATATTACCAAATAAAAATATTTCAAAAACTCAATCTATAATATTATTAAAAAGCTTTCAAGGATTAAAACCTGAAAAAAAATTCTTTCAAAAGTTAAATTGTTTTTCAGGTTAGTTTTTTAAAATTAAAAAAATGAAATAATTACTCAATTCCAAAAATCATATCGGAATACTTTGGATATGGCCACAAATCATTTGGTACAAATGCTTCTACCGTATCTACTGCAACACGAAGATCTTCTAGTTTTAACATTAATACTTCAGAAATAATTTTACTTGTTTTTTCTAAATGATGATGATCAAGTGCATCGCCAGATGTGATTTTTTCAACTTGAATTTTAAGAGCTTCAAGAGTGCTCCAAACATGACTGATATCATCTCCAAAACGCTCTGCCATTTTTTTAGCTGGAGATGAACAACTGACTTCAGAAGAAAGTTTTGCATTTTTCATTAATTTTGAGTGAAATTCAATACAGACAGGTAAAACTAAAGTTTGTGCCATTTCAATAGCACAATTTACTTCAATAAGACATTGTTTAATGTAGCGCTCTTGTTGAATTGCAAGTCTACTCAATATATCTTCTGTATTAAATACTCCCGCATTTTTTAAAAATTTTGTTTTTTCTTTATCCGCTAATACCATAAGGGCATCTGGAGTTTTTGAAAAATTAGATAGACCCCTTTGAGCAGCTTCATCACGCCATTCTTGGGAATATCCATTCCCTTCAAAACGGATTTTTTTAGTTTGAATAATAACTTCGCGAAGAATGAGCAATAAATCGTTATCTGAAACAACTCCATTTACAGCTTTTTCTTCTAATTTTTTATTTATTTTTGTTAATCCATCATGAACAGCAGCATTTAAAATAGCGGTTGGGTAATTTATAGGAGCACTTGATCCAACAGCTCTAAATTCAAACTTATTACCCGTAAATGCAAAAGGAGAAGTTCTATTGCGGTCGGTATTATCTTTAGCAACTTCTTGAACATGCGAAACACCAAGATCGATCATAATTTTTTCAGCGTTTACTTTATCAACAGATCCGGATTCAATTGCATTTAAAATTTTATCAAGCGTGTTACCTAAAAAAGCGGAGATGATCGCAGGAGGCGCTTCATTTGCACCAAGTCTGTGATCATTTCCTGCAGAAGCAATAGAAGCTCTTAAAACGTCTGCATTATCATAAATTCCTTGTAAAATTCCGCATAAAAAAGTTAAAAAGACTAAATTTTCGTGCGGAGTAGCTCCTGGATCCAATAAATTTCTTCCTAAAGAATCACTCATGGACCAGTTTACGTGTTTTCCACTTCCGTTTACGCCGGCAAAAGGTTTTTCGTGTAATAAAGCAACAAAACCATTTTTTAAGGCAACACTTTTTATACATTTTAATGCGAGTTGATTATGATCGGCAGCAATATTTGAGCCTTCATAAATAGGCGCAATTTCAAACTGACCAGGCGCGACTTCATTGTGTCTAGTTTTAACAGGGACGCCTAATTTATATAATTCAACTTCTAATTCATTAAAAAAGGATTGAACACGACTTGGAATATGACCAAAATAATGATCTTCAAGCTCTTGCCCTTTAGAAGGTTTACGACCAAAAACAGTGCGTCCTGATAAATGTAAATCAAGGCGTTTCATAGCATGTTTTTTATCAATAATAAAAAATTCTTGCTCAGGGCCTACCGATGTTGTTACGTGTGTTACTTTTTTTTCACCAATTAAATTTAGAGTTTTTGTTGCTTCAACAGATAGAGACCCATTAGAACGTAACAAAGGTGTTTTAAAGTCAAGAGCTTCGCCGTGGTAGCTTATAAAAACAGAAGGAATATATAAAGTTTTTCCATTTTCTGTTTCCATAATAAACATAGGGCTTGAGGGATCCCAACCCGTATAACCTCTTGCCTCAAATGTGGATCGGATACCACCTGAAGGAAAACTAGATGCATCGGGCTCACTTTGAAGAAGTTCAGGTCCTGTAAATCTTTCTATTGGATTTCCTTGTTTATCAAACCATAAAAAAGCGTCATGTTTTTCAGCTGTTGCTCCTGTTTGTGGCTGAAACCAATGGCAATAATGAGTTGCTCCTTTTTCCATAGCCCACTCTCTTGCTGCCGAAGCGACTCTTTCTGCCAATGAAGCATCAATTTTTCCGCCATATTTCATTACTTTGGTCATTGTTTCAAGATCTTGGGCGGATAATCTTTTTACCATGGCACGAAGATCAAAAACATGAGAGGCAAAATAATCTGCAATTCGAGATTGTTTACCGTCTGCATTTTGAGGACGAAAAACTTTACGAATAGACAGAGCAGAATAAAAAGATGAGATATCAGACATGTCGCTTAACTCCATATGTAATTTGAAAATCAATAAAAGCGAACATAATAAGAATTTCCTATTATATTTTCTTTGAGCCTCTAAATAACTGTATTTTCAAAATTAAAAAACGATAAATAACATTCGGTCGTATACCATTATCATGAAATATTTAAACTCAAAAGTGATTATTTATTTTTTTGAGGAGTAGCGCATCCAGAAAAAGATAGGGACACGAGATGGGGAAATGACAACAAATATAAAGGATAGAATTCCGCCTAATAACAAAGACTCCGATAAAGCAGCACATACTTTTGTCTTTTCAGAAACTTTTAAACCTTTGTTTTTATTATTTTGAATCGCAATTCCAAATATCCAACGCCCTAAAGTAGAGCCTTCAAAGCCTAAAATGGTATATTGAAAAAGAAAAACAAGAAAAGCCATTAAAAACCAAACTTGCAAAGAAAATAAAAATGTATGAAAAACACTTACATCCAAAGTAACATAATTTAAATATTTTTGGACTGTTGGCGAAACCACAAATATCCCTTTTGGAACAAATACGTAGTTAATACATAATGAAATAATTAAAAAACAAAAACCTAATATGGCATCGATCGTCCAAGCTAAAAATGCAAAAAAAGGATTTACATAATATTCTGATTTAAATTTCTGATTATCTAAAAATTTATTTTGAAGCTCATCATTTTTATCTGTTTTATTTTTATTATCTGATTTTGGAATTGCTATAGATGCATTATCTTCTAAAGAAGGAATTATTTTTGAAGAAGTTTTCTCAATAATAGAAGACTCCAGTTTTATAGCGGCATCTGTATTTATATCTAATTCTATTTTTTTTAATTTTCCAAGTCTTTTTTGTATTTCTTCTCCATAAAAACCAAAGCCAACATGTAAAGGTTTTATATCTTCATCTTGTTTAGATAAATAATTTGCTAAAAAGAAACTCATGTAGCTTCCTCGAGAAAAAGTTTAAGAACAGTAGAACGAATATTTTCTTCACTAATACTTCCAAATTTATCTTTCCAACCAACAATGGGAAAGATTGCTTTTGCCATCGTTCTATGACCACCACCACTACCGATTCCATTTAAAATTCGTCTCACAACATCACCAGCATTTTTTACATATCCAACATTTCTAACGCTCATCACAATATTATTTTCAAAAATACCGACACAAACAACCCATTCAATGTTTTCAAATTGAAGCATAAAATCGGCAACTTGAGGAATGAGATCTTCACGCTCAACATTACCTATAAAACTTACTAAAATTTTATCTTGAAAGGCCATATTTAATAATGCATTTGCTAAAACAGGAGCAAATCTCATAGGAAGCTCAGGTTTTTCCATACGCCTTAATAAATTATAATTTATATCAGGATATAAAGAAACAAATGCATACAAATCGGCATCAATTACTTCTCTATTTAAATGCAAAGTATCTGCTTTAATTCCATACAATAATGCTGTTGCAAGGCGTTGCCCAATGTTAACCGCTGCTGCTCTTAAATATTCAGTCAAAATAGTAGAGGTTGCTCCATATTTTGAACGAACATCACAATAAGGAATATGAGAATAATTTGCCACCATGGGATGATGATCTATAATGACGTCGACTCTTGGTAAAGGAACAGTAAAATGGGCAGGCTGGGTATCTAGGAGTGCTACTTTATCATAATTTATAAGATCTTCTGGCTTTATAGTAATAACTTCAAGGTCAAGTAGTTGCATCATAGCGATATTTTCAGGTCTTGTTACTTTACCGAAGCTACAAATTGGGGTGGATACTTTGTTACGACCTAATAAACATCTTAGTGCGAGAGCAGAAGCTAATCCATCAGGATCGGGATCGGGTTGCAGTAGAAGGGCTATTTTATCACCTTCCATTAGAATATCTCGTATTTCTTTTACTCGATGAGTACTTTCTATATGCCTTAATTCTGCGCTAATGGGTCTACTTAAAAGCTCCGTCCAAGAAAGCACTAATTCTCGATCATTATCGACAAGCTTTCGAGGTACTTCCTCAGGATGTCCAATTTGAAATGATAAAATTCGAGACTCTGGTAATTCTTCTAATAATATTTCTCTAACATTAGAATACTTGTCATTATCCTTTAATGATAAAACGACACATATAGGATCGTATTCTTTCCATTGAGAAAAAAAGGCAGGTTTTGTAATATCCCCTTTTACGAGAATATCATCAACTTTATCAGAATCTTCACAGGCCTCTATCAGAGAGGTTTGTAATTGATTTTGTTTATTTGGAAGCCAAACCTTAATATCCATATTTTTTTGAATATGCACTAAAGTTGAGGCAAGTTCGGGATCATCACAAATAACCAAAAATAGTCCGCGCTTGGAATCCATCTGATACACCTTACATATTGATTTTATTGAACTTATAAAACCAAAAAACTTGAAAAATATCCTTGCAAGACTGTCTATGCTACAATATTTTACCCAATCAGTTCGGTAGAGGAAAATTACTGTTGCATTTTCCACTCTACACTATATTGCATTATATCTGTAAGATCAGATAATTTGCTTAAGTAACAATAAGCAGAACTCATTGAGGACATAAGATGACAGAAATACTCGGCTTTAACAACCTTACTAAAGCTTTAAGCTTTAATCTCTATGACTTTGCAGTCGCTCTTAATGATGAGGAAAGAGCTTCCTATATTCGTTATATTGACGAAAAATATTCTGCAAGACAGATCGAGTCTCAACTCATTCGCATTGCTGAAATCATAGATGCCGAAGTATTGAACGTAAGTTCAAAAGATTTCGATCCTTATGGAGCAAGTGTGGTTCTTTTGATGAGTGATCTTAAAGGAGATCAGGCTACAAAAGAAGCAAACATGCAATCGTCATCTTCAAAGTCCTCTAACCTCATGGCACAATCTACAGTTTCTATACATTTAGACAAGAGCCATATCTGCGCCCATACTTACCCAGATAGCCTCGATCCTTCAGGGATATGCAGTTTTAGAGTAGACATTGACATAGCCACTTGTGGAAGCATTTCTCCCCTTTATGCGCTAGATTTTATGTTTAAGGCATTTGAAACAGATGTTGTGTGTGTAGATTATGTTGTCCGTGGATTTGCACGTAACAAACGTAACGAAAAAATATTTATGGATCATGACATGTCTAGTATTACGAAATATGTTTCACCGCTTATTTTACGTGACTATGATACAATTGATATGAACTCACCAGAGCATCATACCTATCAAACCATGTTTTGTCGTCGTGAGCTCGATGAAAGCAGTTACTTTAGAAATCCACGTACCGTTCCACCAGAATTAGCTACGGAAAAAATGATTCTTATTCGAAAAGAAATGGAATCTATTGCAAAAATAAAGAAATAAATATTTATTTTTTTATTTTTATTTTTATTTTAAGACCTTATTTTTATGAATAGGGTCTTTTTTTATGTATAATTTTAAAATCGAAAATTTAATGCATTTTTTTATATTTTTAAGTTTTTATTTTTAAATTCAAAATTGATTTCCTAAAAAAGTTCGTACATGATAATAATTCATTTCATTTTAAAAATTGAATGAAATACAATTTATATCCTTTAAAATAAGTTATCCAAGGAAAAAAAGCATGAAAGATAAACTTAAATCAAGTACTTATGGAATTATCTTTATTATCATTGCTTTTTTAAGTTGGGGGTTAACGCCCATTTATTTTAAAGCTTTACAAACCGTAAACCCATTAGAAATTTTAGCGCATCGTATTCTATGGTCCATTTTTTTTCTCATGACAATTGTTGCTTATAAGAAACAAATATACAAATTGATTGAAGTTTTTTACTCGCCTAAAAAAATTGCTACTTTAATTTGCACATCTATTTTAATTTCTGCAAATTGGCTAACCTGTATTTGGGCAATCTTAAATAACCACCTTATGGAATCCAGTTTTGGTTACTTTATTTCCCCAATTTTTAATATTATGCTTGGCTTAATATTTTTAAAAGAAAAATTAAATAACATACAAAAGATATCATTATATATTACAATAATAGCAATCATTATTCAATTTACTGAAATCAGTTTTATTGGATTTACCCCTTTTATTCCTATTCTTTTAGCTGGTACATTTGGATTTTATGCTTTGTTACGTAAGCAAGTCCAAATTGACTCCATACATGGCCTTACCATAGAAACTTTAATACTTGCACCAATAGCCTTGCTATATATTTTCTATTTAAAAATGAATGCCGAATTGACTTTTTTAACGAATATAAATTTAAGTATTTTATTATGTTTTGCTGGAGTTATCACTTCTATTCCTCTTTTATTATATGTTTCAGGAGCAAAATTATTGCCACTGACCAAGGTCGGTTTTTTCCAATACATCAGCCCTACACTTCAACTCTTAATTGCTGTTTTTATTTTTAAAGAAAATATCAATAACATTAAAATATTAAGTTTTTCATTGGTCTGGATTGCTTTGCTTTTTTATGTTATGAATAGTGTTTGGATTATGAATAAAAATAGAAGAACAATTCAAAATAAAGTTTCTTAAAATCCTGAACCTTCATATTCAAAACAAATGTATTTACAATCCTCATGAAAACCAATCTTTTTATAAAAATCGACAAGTTTATTTTCATTTGTTTTTTCTGAATATGAAGTAGTTAAAAATAATTTTTTCGCTCCGTTCATTTTAGCATATTCTAAAAGAGATAAAAATAAGTTTAAAGCATAACCTTTTCTTCTGAAACTAGGATGAGTGAAAACATCAAATAAACCACAATTTTCATTATGAAAATACAGCGAAGCGATAGAAATTGGTTTATCATGAATACTTAAATAAAAATATCGATAAGGATTATCTTTTGAAAAACCAAGTTCTTTTGATATTTTTTTAAAATACCCTCTTGCACATGGCTCATATTCATCAACTACATTTAAAAATTCTTCTAATTCGTTATCCGATCTAATTTCAGTAACTTTATGACTTTGAATGGATAATTTATTTAGATCAAAATTATTTAGATCATAACTCATTCCTATTTTATTATTTTTTTTACTAAATGAAAGTTTATTTAATATTTCATTTAAAAAATTTGGGAAATCATCTGAATAAAACCAGAGTGAAAAAGGTTTTGGAGAAAAATATTCAATTGTTTTTTTCATCGAATTCTCAAAGTAAATTGGATTCAGCTTATTTACCCAACAAATATTAAACATAGGACTATGATATGGGGTTTTGGTTAAAATAAGATCGTCAAATTCATAATAATTATCGTTATTCAGTTTTTTAGGTATAAAAAAAAACTTATTTAGTAAAATTTCGTCAAAATTTCCATTCTGATAAATCATATTTTCTCCCAGGATAAATGAATCCGAACATTAAATAATTTTTTCTCCTTTTTCAATACAACTTATTGATTTAAAATAAAATAGCCTTAAAATAACCGTCAGTAGAATTTAATTAAAGGATTATTTATGGTGCGCCAAGATAAGTGCGTAAGAACCAGTGAGTGCGAATCTCACCCACGTAAAGATTAGCCATCAGCGTGGAAGTAAGCAGTGCGAT
>NZ_JBIPMD010000350.1:0-2527 GCF_044369315.1 Silvanigrella sp. | reverse complement strand
CTTTCAAAAGCAACTTGCTCTGACAATTTTAAAAGTCTATTTTCCATCTCCATTTAAATCTCCTCCTCAAAAGGAGATTTAATTCTGGATTTATGCTTTGTAAAAATCACTTATTGGGAGGACACAAGCAGCAGAACAACTTATAAAACAAGATTTTTGTATTTTTCCCTATATGACAGAAGACTTAGTGATTGCCAAAGAACTTGTTAACTTAGGCTGTAAAGTTTTAATGCCATGGGCTTCACCAATTGGATCAGGAAAAGGAATTATGAATCCTTTTCATTTAAAGATTTTAAGAGAAAGATTTCCTGAAATTAAAATCATTATTGATGCAGGTCTTGGAGCACCAAGTCATGCTGCCTTTGCTTTAGAACTTGGAATGGACGCCGTTCTTTTAAATACAGCAATTTCAGATGCTCATGATCCCATTGAAATGGCAAAAGCGTTTTCTTTATCCATTCAAGCGGGAAGAAAAGCTTATTGTAGTGGTTTGATTCCACAGAATGATTTTGCCATTTCAAGTTCACCAATCATAGGAATTCCATTTTATTAAGGACAATGTTATTCATGCTTTCTGAAGAAAAACAAAATATGAAATTTTATCCCATTGTCAATAATTTAAGCTGGTTAATAAAATTAACATCTTGGGGTGTAAAGACAATTCAATTAAGAATTAAAATAGATCCTATGATTGAAAATCACGATTTTCAAAAAATTGAAAATGAAATTAAAAATTCTATAATTCATTGTCAAAGACATCATTGCAAGCTTTTTATAAATGATTATTGGGAACTTGCATTAAAGTATAAAGCTTTTGGAGTTCATTTAGGATATGAAGATTCCTTTCAAGCAGATATTTCAGCTCTTCATAAAAATAAAATGAAATTTGGTTTAAGTACACATGATACAAATGAGTTAAATCATGCCTTAGAATTAAATCCATCTTATGTTGCTTTAGGACCTATCTTTCCTACAAAAACAAAAAAAATGAAATTTTTACCACAGGGAATAGATAAAATAAGAGTTTGGAGAAATATCATCCCAAAAAATATTCCTTTAGTTGCCATTGGTGGAATTAAATTAGAAAATGCTCAGGAGATTTATAATAATGGGGCAGATAGTATTTCTGTCATACATGATTTCATGACCTCTCCCTACCCTGAAGAAAGAATAAAAGATTGGTTAAAAATGGGGGAATGAATATGAATTTAAATAAATATTCCAGGCAAATAGCTCTTCCTTTTATCGGTATAGATGGCCAAATTTGTTTATTTCAAAAAAAAATTTTAATTATTGGAGCCGGTGCATTATCTCATAGTTCTTCTGTTTATTTAGCAACAAGTGGAATTGGAGATATTTCAATAATAGATTTTGATATTATAGAGGAATCAAATTTATCACGACAAATTTTTTTTAGACATGAAGATATAGGAAAATATAAGGCTGAAATACTATCTAAATACTTACAAAATAATAACAAAGATCTCAATATTCAATTTTATAATATGAAATTTACTGAAGATATTTTTAATAGCATGAATACAAAATTTGATCTTATTTTAAATGCGAGTGACAATTTTGCAACCAGAAAAATAATAAATAGAATAAGTTTAAAACATAATATACCATGGGTTGATATTTGAATCTTTCAAACAAAAGCCAATTTTTGTTTATTTAATCCAGGGTATGGTTGTTACCATTGCTTATTTCCGGATATTAATGAATCAAATGAAAATTGTTCTTTAATGGGAGTACTCAGCCCTATTTGCGGTATAATGGGTTCTTTTGCTGCAAATGAAATTATAAAATTTCTTGTTTTAAATCCAACTTCTAGAATAAATCATTATTTTAATTTTAATTTCATGGAAAACATTTTTAAAGAATATTATTGGACAAAAAACTCAGATTGTGAATTGTGTCTCCAATATAAATTTTTATTAGAAAAAAAAGTTCTTACAACAAAAAATACAAACGAAATTCTTTTTGAAAAACTCATAAATAATAGCGATAATTATTTTATAATTTATTTAGATGAAGACTAGATTAATTCAAAACAATTCCTGAATTTAAAAGGACATAATATACCCTTTATCCAAGAATCTATTTATCATTTTTTTGATAAAAATAAAATTGAAAATCTTGCCAATAAACATTATTTTTATAATAAAAAATTAATTTTAATTTGTAAATTTGGGATAAAAAGCAAAATAGTATCTGAAATACTTAGAAAAAATAATTATTATTCCTTCTTTTTGAATGTACCCTGAGGCAAAGTAACATAAGTTTAGAATAGATCTAATTTCTAATCTTTAAATTGGCATTTATAAAATATGAATAACATTAACAAATAATATTAGAATCTTAATTCTAACTTCTTTTTGAAGAAAACCGATAAGAATAACAGTTTGTATTCTTAACGACTTAGGAGAAAATTATGGTGCGCCAAGATAAGTGCGTAAGAACCAGTGAGTGCGAATCTCACCCACGTAAAGATTAGCCATCAGCGTGGAAGTAAGCAGTGCGATTA
>NZ_JBIPMD010000137.1:0-8621 GCF_044369315.1 Silvanigrella sp. | reverse complement strand
ATCTAAAAAACATAAATAACTTTTCTGAATTATTAAAGAATATTCCAGACGATATTATCATTTTGGACGTCAGTTTACCTACAGGCACCACTAGTTTATGTAATATTATAAATGACTTGAGTGTTGATGAATTGCGAAAAGTACGCGGAATCGTAGTTGGAACAACCGGGCATGATGAGCATCAAAAAGATCTCCTTTATAAATCTTCTAAAAAAGTTCCTATTTGTCTTGTTTCTAATTTTTCAAAGGGAGTATTTCTTTTTGAAGAGTTATTAAAAGCGAAGACATCAAAAGGAATGAGTGTTGCCGATCTCTCCAAAGCCCTAGGCTTTGACATGGCAATGAGCGAAATTCATCATACTAAAAAGAAAGATGCTCCAAGTGGGACCGCAATAACTCTTGCCGAGAGTGCTCACATTCACAAAAATCAAATTAGTTCTGTTCGGGTTGGAAAAGTTGTGGGAGAACATATTCTATACTTAAGCAGTGACTCTGAAGCTTTAGAAATGAAACATACAGCTCACACGAGGAAATTATTTGCAGAAGGAGCTTTAGAGCTTTGCAGAAATATTTTTCAACAAGCACCAAAACCTGGTTTTCTTAAGAAAGAAGATTATTTCATCCATTAAAATGAGCTAAAGCAGGGGTCTATTGCATAAATTTTCAAGCTCATTTATATCAATGCAGGGATTCACCCCATAGGAAAAGCATTATAAAGTATATGTTACATTATTCTTTTTTGATGTTTATGGAGTTTTACTAAAATTAACTTTTAACTTGGTTGGAATATGGAAATCGTAATTCTTATTTTTCGCATTTTATTTTTTGTTATAGGATCTCTAACAGCAATCATTTATATTCTGTTACAATTTTACCAAAAAGTACCTAAATTAGCTTTTAACCTCGCTACTGCTGATTATATTGTTTATTCTGTTATCTCATTAATTTTTGGTTTTGGAACAAACTCATATTATGGATTAGCTGCTTTTTTACCTCTTTTATTGATAAAATATATATCAAATAAGTTCATCACTCCAGAAAAATTAAATGGTTCTGGATTTTGGATGGAAATAGACTGGAAAAAATTAACACCACGAGGTTTTGAACGTAATGTTCCAAAGCATATTTTAGATGAAATGAATAAAATGTTAAACAGCACTCCCAAGGATACTCATTTTATAATTCCAAGAATATATGCCATAATTGCAGTCCGATTTATGCTTAGAAAAATGAAAAAAGAAAGCGGCAATATGCCAAAAGGAATTTCCACACAGCAACAAAATATGGGGATGGAACAATTTACCGGATTAGCTCAAAACATATTGAGTCTTGCTAAAGGAAAGTCTGAGAAAAAAGATCTTAATATTGGAATATTAAAAATTACCCGCCATTAATTTGTTTCTTTAGGCAAATCAAAAATCCATTTAAACTGATTATTTTCTTTTTCTAATCCAGAAACTAATACTGTTGGAATTACATTATTTTCAGAAGATAAATGGATTATTTTTTCAAAATAATCGGTATAATCATCTACTTTTTTTTCTTTGACCCATTCAATTAAAGATTCAATTGAGGTTGCTACGAGAAAAACCTTAGGACAATTTTCTTCCTGAATATTTTCAAAAAGAGTGCTCATGGCATCATTTAAAGTTCCTATTTGTGGTTCTGATTTTTTATGTTTATCAAATCGATTTTCAACACAAATTGGGAGAGCAAGACTTTTTGCTAAAACTTCACAGGTCTTCATGCTTCTTAAATCACTACCAGATAACAAAAGAATATCAGGATAAAGTGATAAAGATGCAACAACTGCTTTTTGAAAAGAACTTTGTTCCTTAAATGAACGCCAAAGAACATCTTCATTTAAAGATTGAGCCCGAGCTTCAAAATTATCTAAAATAGGAATTTTCAAACTTTCAGACAAAAAAGAAATTATTGTTTCTGCAAGAGTTTCAGCACCTTGCTCGCCAGTTCGACTTAAATAGTCAGGCGCACCCATTTCAGATTGTGTAAAAAATAAAAAAAGAGACTTCATATTGTTTTTCCTTAAACTAAAAAACATGAATAGCAATAGGTTTTATCTCTCGCCTCAGTCAAGCCCTTATTGTATGTTAGAAAATGTTCGATGCAAAATCACTTTTTATAGTTAGTTGCATCTTTCTAAAGAATTACAGGCAATAAAACCTGCGGAGTGATAAAATGCCTCTAGATATTGAATCCGAAAGCACAAATAAAAATAAGATTGAATTTGAAAATCATTTTTCAGCAAGAGTCGTAGTGATTGTTTTTCCAAATGGATACAAAGTAAATAGTGAACAAGATCTCCTAGAAATTAAAAATGCTTGGACAAAAAATTTAAAATCTTGGCATTCTCCATATACTTGCCTTTTTGATTTAAGAGACTTTAACATTTCTCCTGCTCTTGAACCTTCTTTTGAAAAATTGATTCATTTTTTTAAAAATTTTTTTATGAGAAAAATCATTGGTTTTTATGATGAAAATTCTAAACAAATAAATGTAAAATTTGAAACGGTATTAGGAATAGATAATGCATCTGCACAAACAGGTCTTGCCAGAGGAAAAGGATTTGAAAAAAATATTACCGATTTAAGAAGTAAAATTCAAATTGATAATGATTTTAATGCCCATGTAATGGAAATCACTTTTATCGGTGACACTGATTTTATGACAAAAGAAGATGTTACTATCCTTAAATCTAAACTTCAAAATATACTTATGCTTTGGCATACACCATATAGTGTTATTTTTAATTGTGTTAACTGCACTTTTTCAGAAGATGCAAAAAATGAATTTGTCAAAGTTGAAAGATTTTTGAAATCTTTTTTTTGCAAATCCATTGTTGGATATGCGCCAAAAGCAAATAAAGAAACATATCCTTTTACTATGTTTCGTTCACGGCATTTAGCTGCGGGCTCATTAGAAAACAGCGGTATTGAATCCGGCGAAATAGCAAATTGCTCTACACGTAAAATTGGCACATAAATAAACATAAAAAAGAGTTATAATTAGATATCTGCTTGTTTTCAAGAAGGAGTCTAATTGAAATGTCTAATACAGTAACAGATAAAGAAATTCTTTTAGCTTTTATTAAAAATGCAACTCAAAAGGTACAAGAATTAAATGGAGTTGCCACTGTTCTCCTGAAAGAGGGGGCAAGACCTGAGCTTTTTGATGCCATCGCAAGATCGACTTCTGCCATAAAATCTTTTGCTACGACCTGTTATCAAGATCAAATCTCCGATTTTATTACTTCAAAATTAGATTCTGAATTTGATCTTATTAGGCTTCAAAATCTTTCCATTACGGAAGAAATTAAAAAAAACATTAAAGAGAATATTACAGTTTTAAAAAATTTGATTAAAAATGTTTTGAAAGATGAAATACCTCAGGAAATAGAAGCCACAAAAGAAGATGATGATACCTTACACTCCCTTTTAACTTCGATTGGACAATTAAGTGTTTGGAGTTTTCATGAACTTATGAATGCTCTTGCAAAAGTTCATGGTTACACTGAAATGCTTGAGGATATCAATCAACAAATACCAGATTCAACTCCTCAATTAAAAAGTGATTTAAAGACAATACAAGAAAAATTAATTTATAATACATCTCATATGACTGGAATTATTAATAGGATTAGGTCTCTTAGAGGAAAAACAAAAATCAATATTAAAGAGCATAATATTAGAGATGTTATTAAAAACATTCAAGAACTCACACAGCAGCCACCCAAATCCTTAAATTGGTCTTCATTACATATTCCAAGCGTAAATGTTCAATTTGACCAAATTATCTTTGAACAAATTTGGGTACATTTATGGAAACTTCTAGGAGAATGGCAAATACCTGGTACCTTAGTACAATCCATGTGTTTTGGTAAAATAGATTTAAATAAATCAATAAATAATCCTAGATTTAAAAATAATTTAACTATTTATATTTGGTTAGAACCTAACGGAACAGTAAAGTTCGACCCAACAACACTTTCCTATTCAACTCAAACACCACAACCAGACTTGGCTTACGTTTTTCACTACACCTCCAAAATTGCTCAAAGAATTTCAGCAGAAGTAAATTGTGCAAAAACAGCTTATAATGGGGTTATTTTTAGTATAACAATTCCATGTGGAGATATAAATTTATCTGTTTCTGAAGCAACAGGAAATCAAATTCCACAACCATTGCATATTTTAAAAATGAAACAACAAGATAAAGCGGTAAAAAATGTTTTAATTCTTGATGATGAAAAAGATTTAAGAACAATATTAAGTTTAAAAATTAACAAGATGGGATATGCAGTCAGTGTGGCAGAAAATATTGCAGAAGCAAACAAAATATTAGATTCAAAACATATCGATTTAATAATTTCGGATCTTTTTTTAGGCCAAGAAAGTGGTTTAGATTTGCTAAAAACACTAAGTATTAATGCTCCAAAAATTCCATTTATTTTTATAACAGGAGCAAGTGAAGATGATATTTCAAAACCAATACTCGATATTTTAGCAAAATATTCAAAAGCTTTTTTAACAAAACCCATTGCAACTCAATTACTTAAAGAAACACTTGAAAAAATTATACCTCTATAATATTAGTAAAATTGTTTTTTTGAAAGGAACAAAATGCAATTTTATTATAGAATTAAAAAATATTCTTATTTAATTAAATCATTAATTGGAATTACATCAATTTCCATATTGACGAATGCAAATGCCGATTCCAATATGAATTTTAATTTTACTTCACAAATTTCTGATGAAGACTACAAAACAATAGCTAAAACAATTATAAATCCAACACGTTTTCAATTTATGTCTTCACCTACACCATCAGCAGGAAAAATAATACCTTTGGTCATTTCTTTAGGGGGTGGCTTAAGTTATTTATCTATTCCACAATCAACGATCGATATTATTAATAAATATACAGATTCCGCAAATAATTTTCCTTCAACAATTTTAATTCCAAGATTTATTGGAAAAATAGGGGTTCCATTTGGAATTGATTTTGCTGTTAATTATGCAAAAATTCCTCAAAGCTCATTAGAACTTTATGGACTTGCAGCACAATATGTTTATGCTAGCCCCAAAGTAGTTCCTATTACTTTAGCAATACGAGGTGGATACACTCAAATTTCTGGGTTTACTCCCATGAGTGCAAGCTCAAGCAATGCTGAAATATTATTAGGCATTCCGTTACCAATTATAAAACCTTATGGTGGAGTTGGAAATAATTGGTCGAATGCAAACACATCTGTTTCATTAACTGGTACCTTATCAAATCAAACGTTATCAAAAAGCGCTAATTGGTCTGAAACCTATGCGATTATAGGGGTTCAAGCAATTGCAATAATTGGACTAGATTTTGAAGCTCAAATTTCTTCATTTCAAACAATTTATAATGCTAAATTTTCTATAGAAATATAGTAAAGCTCCTAATTTCATTATCCTTCAAAATTCAATATAAAAATAAATCCAAGTTCTCCACCATAGGTAAAATTTACTCCATTAATAGAAGACTCGTTTTTCCGAAATCTTCTGGAAGCAGGAATGAATCTTAAAAATTCTTTCCGCCTTAGGAATCCAAGACGTGTTCCTGAAAATGCCATGGAGGCTTTTTTATGATTTTTTTTACGTTACAGAAAAAATTAAGAGAACTTGTAACTTCAAAATGCACTTTATTATGGCTTGAAGGAACAAAACACGAAAGGGTCTTAAAAATAAAATTATCAGGAAATAAAGTAATTTTAAGTTTAGCTAACGAAACAACAAAAGTCATTGCTTTTGATAAGTATACGTTTACATCCGTAGGTTTACAGTTTTGGTTTCAAGGTAGAGCGGGAGTTTTGTATAAATGGGAACAAGTTTCTAATTTGGATCAATATAACCAATCTATTAAAGATGATTTTTTACCAGATGATGACCCGACACCACCAGATATTGCAGCTTAAATTCTCAATATCTAATTTAATGGTTCACTCGGAGAGATTATGAGGCTAACGGCAAAAATTCTATCATGGTTACTTGCATCTATTGTAGTTGTAATGATCATGTTTACAAGTTTAGCTATCTATATGCTACAGAAAAACCTTGAAGAAGAGGCTTTTTGGTCTCACAAATTAATTTATTCTTTATTTTTAACAACAATAACACGTCACCTTTGGGAATTCGACATCACAGGAATTAAAGAAACATTATCAAATATTATTGAAAATAATTATGCAAATAAAATTTATATATATGACGCTGATTCCGTTTTAGTTACTTATCTTTATAAAGATAAGTTAACTGGTAAAATATCAAACATAAAGGACAACAAAGTTACAGAATCCACAAATATTATAACACCTGATTATAAAGAGCAGTTAGACAAAAAATCATTAACTAATGAAGATTTTTTTATTTACCAAGACAATATATTAAAAGAAACTTCAAGAATTATTGGTGCAATGCAACACAAAAAAGGAACAAGTTCGAATTCTTCTGTAATAGGTTATTTTGTATTAGATTATTCAACAGATAACATTGCAGTTGCTGTTCAATCTATGATTCGTGGTGTGATTATACTAGCTGTTTGCATCACAGTTATGTTAGTTGTTTCCATAGGTTTTTTATTAAGAAAATCATTAATAAATAGTATCCTTAAATTAAGCCAGGCTAGTATTAATATAACCAAAGGTAACTTTACAAAAATTGAAGAACCCAAAAGAAGTAAAGATGAAATGGTAGATCTTGTTCGTAACTTTAATATGATGATTACTCAGATTGAAGTCAATCAAGAAAATTTAAAATTACTGGCTGAAGAAGGAATTAAAATTTCGAGTAAATTTGATATTAGTGACATGGCAATTCAAGTTTCGGACTCATTAAATAAGATCTCTAAAATTAACATTCATACGGAGTTTTTTGTCATTTATTCTATGCTTGGTTCTACACAAGCAGAAGGATATCACGAAATGCTAAAAGCAGGTGATAGAAGTTTCATTAAAATTTCTGAAGAATTAAATGAACCACCAAATAAAAAACGTTTTCTTATTAAAGATAGTTCTGGAAAAAATTGTATTGTTTTGCAAATTGATGATTTAAGAAGCGCGCATATGTATTCATTTACTGCAGCACAATCGATTTATAATGCTATTTTAGCTTTACAAATTAGTATCACAAACGCATTAGACAATATTCATTTTGTCGCAGAACAAAAAGAACAACAAAGACTTGTTAGCGAACAAGAAACCGCTCGCCTTGTTCAAAATAATCTCATGCCAAAATTTGAGTATCGTAAAGTAGGTAATTTTGAAATTGCAAATCACTTTGAAGCGGCAACAGAATGTGCCGGAGACTGGTGGAATTATTATATTCTTCCCAATAATAAATTGCTTCTTTTATTAGGAGATGTCACTGGCCACGGAACTGCAAGCGCTATTTTGACTGCAGTTGTAAAAGGATATTGTGATTCTATTCATATTCAACCAAATATTACAGCAAACGATATTTTAAGCCAATTAGACTCTGTTGTTAGACAAAGTGGTGATGGAAATAAAGTAATGACAATGTTTGCTGCAATATTAGATCCGAATAATGGAGTGATTGATTTTTCGAATGCAGCTCATAATTTTCCTATGATGATTAAAAGAAAAAACGATAAAAAAGTTGTAGAAAAATTAGTTGCACAAGGAAGACCTCTTGGATATGAATTACTTTCTAACGATAGCGAAGCTGCTTATGGCTATAAACAAAAACAAATTAAATTAGAATCGGGTGATATTTTATTTATATTCTCCGACGGTTTGATTGAGGCTATTAATTCAAGTGGAGAAGAGTTTAGCGAAAAAAGATTAAAAAATGCTCTACAAAAATATTCGGATAGTGAAGCAACAGAAATAAAAGATAACATCATTAATGATTTTAGAGAGTTTATCTCAAATAAAAAACCAGATGATGATGTTACTTTTTTAATTTGCAAATACGATAAGGATGCTGCGTAAAATCAAATAAAAAAACATCAAAACTTAAGAAAGTTTTAAAATTTGTGATTCAATCTCCAACCAAATTTCTTCATTTGCTAATAATTTATTTTTATACTTTTTAAGTTCTTTATCGAGTTCTTCAATTTTTTTATAATTACTTGGATCTTCTTTTTCTAATCTGGCTTCAAGATGTTTTATTTTTTCATTTAATTCAAAAATTTCAGATTCAATTTTTTCTTTTGAACGTTCTAACTTTTGTTTTTCACGTTTAAAATCCTGTTGTTGTTCCCTTAAGGTCTCAGCAGGTTTTTCATTTTGAATTTGAGATTCTTCTGTTAGTTTTGCCATTTCCATACTTCTATCTGGGCTTAAAATATCAGGAAAACCGGAAAGAGGAGCAAGCCGTTCGTAATCATCGAGTTTGCCTTCAAATAAAGCAAAACGTCCGTCATTTGTCATTGCAAATACGTGGGTACAAATAGAATCAATAAAATTTCTATCGTGACTTACAAATAAAACAGTACCTTCATATTCTTCAATAGCGCTCGCTAAAATTTCAGCACTAGACATATCCAAGTGGTTTGTAGGCTCATCTAATAAAAGAAAATTTGCTTGTTGTAAAAGTAAACAAGCTAAA
>NZ_JBIPMD010000018.1:0-26682 GCF_044369315.1 Silvanigrella sp. | reverse complement strand
AATTATCTTGATACTATCAACAAAATCAAAAACCACTCTCTATAAAAAATTTAATACCATTCATTGTGTTTGTAAAATGCACTTATTGGGAGGACACATTGTTCTTCTGATGAATGATTAAGAATTCCTTGATCGATTCTAGACTCATTTACTTTGGAAAAGGCACTCGGGAAAATATAAAAAGATACTAATGATAAATTTATAATATTTTTTTTCACAAAAATTTCTCCTTTATAATATTTTTAAAATTAAGGGGCGAAAAAAATTAAATTTAAATAAAAATTAGTTATTCTATTTTTAAAATAAAGAAAAATTTTGTTAAATTTATATACTAATGATAAATATTTAACTCAATGTAATGGATTTTAAATTAAATAGTTTTAATTTGCAATATTTTTTTTGAAATTTTGTTAAAAAATAAAATTCATAGTAAATAAAATTTTATTTTCTATTTAAAGATATTCTTTTTTTGAAAAAATAAGAAAGAAAAATAATATATAATAAAGACATTAAAACCCCAAAAAGTCCAAATGAAATATTATTTCGATTCTGATAAACGAAAGACATGGATTGAGTTCCTATTGCTGTTACAATCATTAATATTGAGCTTTTAATGGCTGCAACCGTTCCCAGGCCGACAGAGCTTGAGAATAAAACAATTCTATATAATGGTGCACTGATAATGGCAGCGCCAAATGTGTATATAGAATAAGATAAAATTAAATAAAAGAAATTTTCTCCATAAATAAAAGGTAAAATAAAACTTAAAATCAATCCTAAGATTGAAAAAAAACTTCCAAATAGTATGATTTTCTTTAAAGAAACGCTTTCAACATACTTCTGTAAAAGAATAAGTCCAATCACATATGATCCAAATATAGGAATTTGATAAATTCCGTATTCTATATTTGTAACTTTTGACTTTTCAAATAAAATAATGGGTGCAATCGAGACCCAAGCATAAAAAGGCAATTCAATGAAGCCATATGCAAATGTCCCTGCCATGAAATGCTTATTTTTAAATAATTTAATATAATTATCTTTCATTTCTTTAAAAAAGTTTTTCGAATTATAATTTCTTGAAACATTTTTACTATCTTTAGGAAAATAAATATAAAGCCCAATTAACGAGATTAATGCAATAATACCAATATTGATATTTATTGTTCTCCAATGAAAATAACTTATGTAAATACTTCCAATAAAGGGCCCTATTACGGGAACTAAACATGAAATTGTTGTCATAAAAGAAGTGATTTTTACTGCTTTTTTTTCGTCAAATTTTTCTTGAACGATAGCATAACCAATCACCCCAATAAAACCAGCTCCCATACCTTGGAAAAACCGAGTAAATAAAAATTGTCCAATAGAATTCGTAAATCCATTTAAAATACATGAAGTAACAAATAATATGACTCCAGATAAAATATAGTTTCTTCTTCCATGGCGATCGGATAAAGGTCCTAAAATTAAAGGCAGCAAGGCCCCACCTAAGATAAAGGCACTAAGACCGCTTGGTACGAAGGATTCGCTGACTGAAAAATCTTTAACAACATTTATCATGGCAGGCATAATCATATCATCCGCAAGATAAACACAAATTTCAAAAATGATTAGGAATGTGACAAAAAGGTTCGCATGTTTTTTAAGCATAAAATCTCTTTTTTAGGGATAATAATATAAATGATATAATAAAATTTAGGTTAATGATATTTAGATATAAAATTCATTTTATGAAGAACTTAATAAGGATAGTTTATGTAATAATTCCATAAAATTTCGAAGAGTTTAAAAATTTTCATTAAAGACACCATTAATAATTATTTTAAGTTATGTTATATATTATATAACGTAGAAGTATAAATTTTATAATATATAAAGTCAAATAAGATTTTTTTAAGAAAATATGAATTAATATCACATTATAACTATAATAAGGAGATAAAATGACATCTAGAAAAACTTCTAAAATTGAAGAACCAATTGCTTTATTTTTAGTAGGTGTTCAATGTCGTTCTTTAAAATCAATTTGGAAATTACCATTTATTTCAAGAAAAATGTCAAAACTTCAAAATGAGTTAAATATGAATAAAGAATCTGGTTTATTGTGGGGTGAAAACTTTATATCTTTTAAACCATTTACAACTCTTTTCTTATCCTATTGGAAATCAATAGAACATATAAATGAATTTGCAAATAATTCTAAATATTCACATAAAGAAACATGGATTCAATATATGCGGAAATATTATAAAGATAAAAATATTGGTATTTGGCATGAAACTTATGAAATTAATCCCAATAAAGTTGAAAATATATATGTCGGTATGTCTCCATTTGGATTAGGAGCTGTTGGTCAACTTTCTGAAATATCTCATGCAACAGAAAATTTTAATAAAAGGTTAAATAAATAGAATTTTTAAATTTAATTATCTTTTTTTTCACTTTCATTAAATTTTAAACTGTCTCCTTCTAATATCATTCCTGGTAATGATCTATCAAAATTTAGAGAATGATAAACCATGGTTTGAGCAACTTGTTTTGCTTCAATAGGTGCATATTTGCTAAATGAAAATTCTTCACTAAAATTGAGTTTTTTAAAAAAATTATCCACTTTATTTAAAACGAGGCCACCAATTGTTTCTGCAATTCTAAGTTCTTTTCTTTTACCTAATAAAATACTTGGCCTTACTATTATATAATGAATTAAACTCTTTGTAATTGCCTTTTCAACTTCGGATTTAGCTGTTAAATAATAACCTCTTGGATTTGAAACGCCAATGCTAGAAGTAAAAACAAAAAGAGCATTTGGTGAATTTTTTTTAAGATAATCTAAAAATTTAATAGGATAATCTTTATCTACTTTAATAAAACTTTCAAATGACTTTGCCTTTCTTATTGTTGTTCCTAAACAACAGATAAAAATATGGCATGGAATTTCGCTTCCAATTTTTTTATATTCGTTTTCATCATCAAAATTAAATAAAACTTCATTTATGGATGAAAATTTAGTTTCTTCGTCTTTTTTTCTCACTAAACTTGTTACTGTAATGTCTTTTTTTTCGGAAAGAATGGAAAGAATGTTAGTTCCAAGTAAGCCACTACCGCCTACCATTATAATATTTTTCATGTATATTCACCCCATTCAATCAAAATTTTTTAAATTTATCTTTAAAAAAATATTTAAGATCTTAACATATCAATCTTCATAAGAAATGCTTTTTTTAGATCTTACCGTGTCTTGAATAATTGTGCCAAGGTCTTCTTCTAAAAATCTTGAAAAAGGAAGAACTTTTAAAGGCAATGAATTTTTTTCCGCAAGGCGAACGCATCTTGAATGCAAAACCTGAGCGCCTTTATCCATGATTTCAAATGCCTCTTTATAGCTGAGTTCCTTTAGTAAATGTGCATCTTGATAAATTTTTGGATCTTTGTCGTATATACCAAAAACATCTTTAAAGAACTCTACTTTTTCAGCTTCTAAAGAAACAGCTAAGGCAACCGCAGTGGTATCCGAACCGCCGCGACCTAAAGTGGTAATTTCTCCGTCTAAGCTCATTCCTTGAAACCCAGCTACAATGACAACTTTACCATTATTCAAATGAGGAATTAGGCGATGAGGCTTCACATTTACTATTTTTGCATTAGCATGATCATTTGTCGTTAAGATGCCTGACTGACTTCCTGTAAAACTAAGAGCCTCTGTTCCTTTAGCTGCTAATGCCATTGCTAAAAGAGCGATGCTAATTCTTTCACCTACAGAAAGTAACATGTCCAATTCTCTACGAGGAGGGTTCGGGTTTACTTTATTAGCAAGTGAAATCAATTCATCTGTTGTATCACCCATTGCACTGACAACAACGATTACTTTATTATATTTTTTTTTACGATGAAGAATAATATCTGCGATAGAAGAGAAAGCTTCGGGGGAACTTACAGAAGCCCCCCCAAATTTTAAAACGATTGCATTTTTATTGCTGTCCATTGTTCCCTAACTCGATTTTAGTAATAATTGGCTCACCATTTTTTGAATAGCTTCAACTTCAAATGGTTTTGTGATGTATTCATCACAACCTGCGTCGAAACCTTTACGAATATCCTCTTCTGTTTTATTGCCAGAAACAAATGCTACAGGCAAATTTTTTAACAGAGGATGTGACTTTAATAAGGCACACAACTCATAACCATCAACCCATGGCAATTGAATATCTAATAAAATAAGATCTAATTTTGTATCTTCTATAATTTTGGAAAGTTCCATTGCATCTTTTGCTATGAGAACTCTATAATTTTCTTTTTCAAAAATTCTTTTTATTGCGTTTCTCATAACGGGTTCGTCATCAACAACAAGGATTGTTTTTGCTTCTGGTCTTCTTGAAGCGGCTCTATATGCATCTAAATTAACAATATGTTCATGTGCCATCGCTTTACGATTGAGCTCTGCAACCCTTTTAGCAAAGGTCTGATCCCCAAATTTTCTTTTGCGCATGGCTACTGGCCTTTCTATACAAATTCAATTCTAAGTCGATTTTTAATCGGATTCGTTACTGATTGTCTTGAATTTGCTAATATTCTTCTTACACTTTAAGATATTGGCAATTTGACGGTGCAATTTTGCCGTATATCGCATTTTGAATCCAATATAGGGCGTTTGAGGAGGCCAAAATGATTGAGGTAACAGGACTTGTTAAGCTTTTTGGGGATCGAAAAATATTACATAGTTTAAATTTTTCTGTTGGATCGGGACGTATTTGTGGATTTTTAGGTCCCAATGGATCTGGTAAATCAACAACAATGGACATTTTAGCAGGATTACTTGGACCCAGTGCAGGAACTGTAAAAATTTGTGGTTTTGATGTTGTTCAACAATCAAAAGAAGTAAAGGAACAAGTTGGATATTTACCAGATAATCCTCCACTATATAAAGAAATGAAAGTAAAAGATTTTGTAACTTATGTTGCTAAATTACGTGGAATTTCTTTTAAAGTTCGTTCAAGCGAAGTTGATCGTGTAATTGAAGAATGTGATGTAACTGATGTATCTAATAGAATTATTGGGAATCTTTCTAAAGGTTATCGCCAACGTGTTGCTTTGTGTGCAGCACTTGTACATAGACCCAATGTTTTAATTTTAGATGAACCAACAGAAGGACTCGATCCTAATCAAATTTTACATATTCGAACATTAATTAAAAAACTTGCAAAAGAAAGAACAGTTATTTTAAGTTCACACATTTTATCTGAAGTGCAAGCGACATGTGATGAAGTGGTAATTATCAATCAAGGGCATATTGCTGCTAAAACTTCAATTCAAAATGACTCCTCAAAACCATTATATTATTTGTATACTTTTGCATCTAAAGCAGAAAATGCATTGCATTGGTTTCAACAAAGAAATTATGTTCGTTCTGCTAAACCTTTATCACAAAAAATGAATTCAATATTAGTTGAGTTTGGAAATGAATTTTGGAGTGAAAGTAACAATGAAAGCATTGCTAATGTTACAGAACAAATTGTCCATGAAAATTTTCCTTTAATTGGTATCGAAGAAAAAAAAGAAGGTTTAGAAGAATTATTTTTTGAAGTAATTCGTTCTCAACCAGGACATCATCAAATTCAAATTTCGCCTACAGGAGAACTTTTATGAGTGCAGCATTTTATATTGCTGAAAGGGATTTTAAAGGTTTTTTTGGTACTCCACTTGGATGGATAGCCGCATGTATCATTTTTCTTATTTCAGGCGTCGTGTTTTTTATCATTGTAAATCTTTTATTAATACGTGGGCAATCAATTGATCCTGTAGCAGATATTTTTGGACAAGTTCTCGGGTTTTTAAATTATATTAATATATTTATTATTCCCGCTTTTACTATGAGAGCAATTAGTGAAGATCTTGGAAACGGAACATATCGATTGCATTCCGCAGCTCCTATATCTACTTGGGAAATCGTAGCGGGTAAATTTTTAGGAATTATGTTTTATTTTGGGACTATTATTACTTTAATGTTAATTTATCCACTTTATACCTTTATTTTTACTCAGCCCGATTTAAAAGTATTGATAACAGGTTGGCTTGGATTGATTTTAAATAGTGCGGCTATTATTTCAATTGGTTTATTTATAAGTTCATTAACTAAAAATCCAGTTTTGAGTTATTTAGGTTCCACTTTTTTTATTCTGATTTTTATATTGTCTGGTTTTATTACAGGAATTCCTGATTGGTATAGAAAAAGCGTAAATTTATTAGAGCTTAGTTCTGATTTCACTAGGGGATTAATAAAAACCGGATCGCTTGCAACTTATTTTGCAATTATTCTGGTCTTTTTATTACTTTGTCGTTTTGTTATGGAAAGCAAAAAGTGGAGATTATAAATCATGAAAAAGCATAAACTAGAATTTTCAATTGGGGCTATATTTGTTGCTTTAATTGTGCTATTAATGTGGCAATATTTATATGTTATTTCAAAACCATTGCCTATTATTTTAATTTCCTTGTCAGGACTTATTATTTTATATCTTATTTCTCCTTTTGGTGAAAAAAATAAAGAGCATGAGGTTTATGCACCCAAGTATTTTGCTCAAGCGGTAATATCAAGTGTTATTGGTGTTGGAATTATTATAATGGGTGCTGTTGTTTTAAATAAAAATAATTTTTCAAAAACATTTGATTTAACAACAAATAAAATAAATTCGCTTAGTGATGAATCCTATAAATTTTTAGATTCTTTATCAAAACCTGTAGAAATTATTTGCATTCCTTCGGTGAATCCTACAGATAATTATTGTGATAATAGCACAGATTTAATAAATATATTTGCAAAACGATCTAAATATATCACAAATGTTGGCGCTTTAAATTTATCAGATAAAGCCATGCTACAAAAAATTCAGCCATCGGGATATGCACGATTGATTTTATTAACAGACTCTAACAAAAGTGAACTTGATGGTGCTATTACTGAAAGTAGATTAACAAATGCAATTATAAATTTAGTTCGATTTAAGAAAGTTGTTTATTTCTTGTCTGGAAGTGGAGAGCCTTCCATTAATTCAGAAGGAAATATTGAGAAAAACTATTCAGATATTGTTTCTTCACTTCGTTCTAAAGTTTATGAAGTAAAAGAGTGGAATATTAAGCAAGGTAATTTACCTGTTGAAGCAAGAGTTTTGATTGCTGGTGATAATAATATTGCCTATTCAGAGCAGGTTCAAGGTATCTTACAAACGTTTATTGCGAATGGAGGTCGTCTTGTTCTTATTGTAAATCCGTATCGTGAACAAGGATTAGACAAACTTTATTCTATGTTAAATATTAAACTAGATCCTACTTTGTTAACTTTAAATATAAATACACCAATTGGGCAACAAATTCTAAAACAAAATTTATCGCGTCCTCCTGTAATTGGAAGTAACTTTAATATGGAATCTCCTATAACAAGGGTGGTAGCTCAAGTTTATGGTGTTCAAGGAGTTATGCCTGTTGATGGTGCTCGCCCAATATCAATAATAAATTCGAATAATAATTCTTCAATTAAAACAAATTCAACTGTTCTTATTTCTGCTTATAGTGCAGCACCTATTACTTTAACTCCAGAAGCAAGAAATAGAATAGACCTAAATTCTCCTTTTCAGTTAGCACCTGATATAGGTTTTGATGCAAATAAAGCGTGGCCTTTAGCGGTTGATGTAGAGGTAACAGGAATTTCAAATTTTGCTTTAGATAAAGTAGCAACTAAGGTTACTGATCCTGCTAAAGATAAATCAGAAGTTGTTATTTATGGTTTTAGTATTGTAGGGCCATATTCAAAAGCGGTTCCGATTAGCGAAGAACTTCTTCCTATAACTGTTGCACATTTGTATCAGGATCAAGAATTAGTCTCCATTCCTGCAAAAGATTTTACGCCAAAGCAATTTAATTTAACTCGTAACCCCTCAGCTTGGCTGTTACTTTTTGCTGGGTTTTTACCAATATCGACTGCATTGGCCGGCTTCTTTATTTGGATGAGAAGGAGATCTGCATGAAGTTCTCAACGAAGGTAGCATTGGGTCTTTTTACTATAGCGGGTCTTACAGCTATTTATTATGGTGACAACTATTATACTCAAAAAAAAGAAGAGCGCACGAAAGAAGCTTCTTATGCTATTTACTTTGAGACAAAAGATGTCTTAAGTTTTAAAATAAAAAATAAAAATGGAACTTTTAATTTTGTTAGAAGCACAAATGAAGATCCATGGAAACTTATTGCTCCTGTTGAGTTATCCGCTGATCAAGATGCAGCAAATAATATTCTTACCGCTGTTCAACAACTTAAAACTCAGCAAGAAATCGCTAATACAGAAAATTTAATATCTACAAATGATCAAAAATTATTAGCACCCTATGGATTGGAAAATCCAAATGCATCAATTACAATAGAAAATAAATCCCATAAAGAGTTTGTATTATATTTAGGGAGTGGCTTAGAACTTGGTAATAAAATAAGTGGAATTGTTGCTCCTTCGTCTATTTATGCAAAAAATCCGGCAAAAAATAAATTATTAGTTGTAGATAGTAGTTTTGCCGAATTGATATCTAATAAAATATTAGCAGACTTCCGGACTAAGAGAGTTTCTGATTTTAAAGGGAATACAGTCAATAATATAAATATAAAATATAATGGAGAAATCATTACAGTTGTTAAAGAAAATAATTCATGGAAAGTAATAGAACCAACAGCTTGGCCTGGTGATGCTAATTTTATTTCTGATTATTTGTCACGTTATCAAGGTTTGCTTGCGCAAAAAATTTATGAACGTTCAGAAGTGAATGATAATTTAATTGAGAAATTAAATTTAAAAAACCCAATTGCAACAGTCACATTTGCGGAATCTCCTGGACATATCTTACAAACATTTAAATTAGGTATTACGAAAGAGGGAATTTACACTTTTATTAAAGACGGTGCTATTGCAAAGATAAATTTAGAGCTATGGCCAGAACTAGTCCCTAAAGAGAAATATTTTAAAAATCGTTCAGTAATGTTAAATGTATCTTTAGATAATATTTCAAAAATAATTTTATCAAATTCTCTTTCCTTTGTAAAAAAAGACAATAATTGGTATAAAGTTTCTTCTACAACACAGCAGCCTTCTGTCTCTGAAACTCCAAATCAAGATGCTTTTTCCTTTTTTTCAAATTGGGAATTTATGACAGCAGATGACATGATATTGAATCCTACCAACGATCAATTAAATAGTTTTGGAATCACGAAACCACTCAAAGTTTTTTCATTTGAATTTAATGAATCTTCTAATTCGAAGCCTATAAAAATAATTATTGGCAATAGGGTTCCAAAAAATGAAAAAAATGTGTATTTAAAAAGATCTGATTCACCCACTGTTTACATCGTAGAAGCTGGGTGGCTCTCTCTACTTGCCCAGCTCTATTCAGTTGGTGATCCTTCAAATACATCAGTTAAAAAACAGATGGAGTGACCTTTCTTGAAAACAGAACTTTTTTTGATACCTATTGCCGCTGTTAGCGACAGTCTTCGTGTTTTAGTTACCAAAGATCCTATGAGTGAAAGACAGACTTTTCCAAGTATTTCTCTTAAGCAAGATCTGCATTTGCATGGTGGAACGCGTCGTATTTTAAGTGATCTTCTTTCAAGTTCCCATTTGGCCGATTTAGAAACTTGGTTTAACTCAGCTCGTTGTAAAGATCGTATTGTTGATGTCTATGATCGAGATCTTCTTTTTGAACAAGTTCAAAGCATAGCGATTGTTCGTGCGATTGCTCTTCCTCAGGAGTTTTCTGCAAATGCAAAAGGGATTTGGCTTGATGCAGAAAATCTTTTTTCCCAGGACTCTATTTTAGCGCCAGATAGCAGGCTTTTTTTAAGAGAATGTCTCAATCAAGTGCCTTTGTGGGTAAAAAATACAACTTTTACTTTTGAGCTTTTGTCTCAGGTTTTTTCTATCCAAGATCTTCGTTTGCTTGTAGGCATGCTTTCCAATCAAGAAATTGATCCTGGAAACTTTCACCGTCGTTTAAAACGGCTCGATATTTTACGCCCCCTTGTGACAGGCCAGCAACGTGTTCATAAATGGGAGTTTGCATGGGAAAAGAGCGATATTCTTGGGGCTGAAGGGCTTATCCCTTAAATATAAGGCAATTTCTTGTTTAAAATATAGCATAACGAGCTGACGAAAAAAAAGTATAAAATTTTTTTCAAATCGACTTGACCTCTCTTCATTGATTATGTAGACACACTTTCACAAAGAAGTTCCTCAGTAGCTCAGTGGTAGAGCAAGTGACTGTTAATCACTTGGTCGGGTGTTCAATCCACCCCTGGGGAGCCATTTGTATCACCGCCTCACTTTAAACTTTCCTTTATTTAGTAAAAAGCACTACTTAAAAATTTAAGAAATTATAAAAGAGAACATAAATTTCTTTTGCTCAGTTAGAGCATTTCATTTCATTTTGGAAGGTTCTTTTTGCCTCTGTCATTAAACTGCTTATAACTCCCTTTTTAGTCTCTTAAGACCCCTTATTTCAAGTTTATAATCCTTAATGGAAAGATCTGAGTCTTTTTGAAATGGAAAGGCATTCCTGGGAGAATAAATGAAAAAAATTTTAATTGCAGATGCGAGTAAAGCCAGTTTAGTGATGACAAGCGAGGTTTTTAAGGATCACTATCCAGGAGTTCAAGTTCTTGTCGCTAGAACCTCGGCAGAGGCTCTAGAGATAGCAAAAAATAATGAGGGCGTAGATGCTTATGTGATTGATTACGACTTGCCCGATGCCGATGGGGCTCAAACTGCGGCTCGTCTAAAAAAGCTTTATAGCACCCCTGTTCTTATCACTGCATTTGATCGTCCTGAAGTGTCTTCTTCCATTGAAACAACGCTAAAACAGTATCCTGACTGCCAAAGCTGGTTAAAAAAACCAGTAAACCCTGAAGTGGTTATTGCTGTTGTCCAAAGGTTTTGTGATGGTAAAATTAGAACGCAAAAAAGAATTTCCTGTAATTTACCTGTATTTGCAGAAATCATTTTAGAAAATGAAAGCTTGGAGGCTTATCAGCAAATAATAACTCCACATAAATTAAAAAAAGAGGCTTCCAAGGCATTGGATAAAAAGCCTGCAAAAGGTACTAAAGTCGTAAAGAAAATAGCTGCTAAAAAAGAGATACAAAAGTCGATTCCTATTTATTTTTGTGGAGTTGTTGAGGATTGTTCTTTAAGTGGTGTTAAACTGAAACCAAGTAAGAACAATAAAACAGGTTTAACGGATTGGAATCATTTATTAGCAAGCATGGAATTTATATCTTCAGGAAGCTCTGTTATTTTGAAATTGCCATCTCCATCAGATATTGAGAATGGTAAAATGGTTGAAATGACTAAGGTTGTTTTTGTTTCAAGTGAAATGGAAAATGAAAACGATTTGCTTTCAGAAGATTCTCCAAAGAAAAAAGCAACAGGGAAGTCGGTAGGCTCTGAAGCTCCAAAAAGTAAAACTTCACAAAAAAATGCTCCTGCATTATCTACATTATCTTCTGTAACAAAGAAAAAAATGACAGAAAAAGAACTGGGAGATAGAATTCAATCGATGACTGGAAAAGTTGCGTGGACAAGCTCGGAGTCAGGGGAGTGGTGTCTTGGCGTTGAATTTGAAAGCCCTAGTTTGTCTAAAAGGCTTTTTGAAGCCATACTTTCTTTTCAGTTAAAACAGCAGAAAAATATTACAAATCAGTCGGTGATGAAGACATCCAGAGCGGGATAAATATTTTTTTCATAGCATTGAACCTCTTAATATAGAATAATTAAGACATATATCCTTTTTTGTCAAATTTAGGTAATTTCATAATTAAAAAAATAAATAATTTGTAGTCCATTTGTTTTGTTTTTTTTTATTTAAAAAATTTTTTAAATAATTATGTAACTATCCTTTTTAGATATTAGATAAATAATTTAATAAATGACAAAAATTTTAATTGAAATTTAATTATTTCATGCTAATTTAGTGTTTTATTTTGTCAATAATTTTATTTATTTTTTATAAATATAGATAATTACACAAAAAATGATAGTTTTCCTTAACTCTGCAAAGAAGATAAGATGACGATAATTAACTATATTTGGATAGGTCAACCTTCCTCAGAAAGGTACTCTTTAGAGGCAAAAAATCATGATGTAAGTGGTGTGATAAAAATGCTTAATTTATTACAAAAAAATAAAATACATTCTGCAGTTTATTTTTGGTGTTTAGATGAATATGAAAATTTTTATACTTTTATACTTTTGTATTTAAGAAATATCAGTTTGTAAAAGTAAAAGGAATTAAAAAATATTTAAATACAAAGCTTTTATGTTTACGTGCATCAAAAGCATTAAAAATTATTGACTCATTACTTTTTGAAGCAAAGTTAGACTATTCGAACAGGGTTAAATATTATATTACAATAAAAGATTTAATGTCATTATGTGTTACATACTATAAAGGTGGCTATACAATTGATACTAATGTATTTCCTACGGAGAAATTTGTAGGAAATTTTCCAGAATATCGGAATTTTAAAATAGTAAATATAAAATCTTTAGGTAACTCAGGGCATAATTATAGCGAATTGTACAAATTTAATTATTTTAGAAAAACAAAAATAGTTACTGATGTAATGTATGCACAAAAATACAATTCTTTACCACCTAATAATTTAAAAAAATGGGTGGATGATAATCAAGAATGTTGGCTTATGTACAGCCCGAAGCAACATTCATCTGTAGATTGTGCATTAAATGCATATCTTTCCTTATTTAATCTTAAAACAATCAAAACAAATTATACTCATTTAATAATATCAGCTATTATGACTGGTGTTTATTCAATAAATAATTCAATTGAAATTAATAAAAGTACAACATTTACAGTAAATATATCGATTATTAATGAAATTGCAAGTTTAGTAGTTGATGAGCTTAATCTTGAAAAGATTTATTATGGAACACATAAATAAAATAATGAAAACGCTTTTATCACCCCAATTAACTAGAGTGATAAAAACAAAAGCTAAATATTATTTTTTTAAATTTTCTAAAGAAACAGCATTTTTAACTACTTTTTCTGCAATTTCTGCAAATCGAATACGAACTTGATTATTTTGTTTTGTAGTTAATGGAGAACCTAAATCTCCTGCTTCACGAATTTCGGAGATAAGAGGAATGTGACCAAGAAGTGGTACTTCAAATTTTCCTGAAATTCTTTCTGCTCCACCTGATCCAAAAATATGAGATTCTGTTCCACAGGATGGGCAGGTAAAGGTAGACATGTTTTCAACGACACCAATAATGGGGACATCTGTCTTACGGAACATAGCAATTCCTTTTACAGCATCAAGGAGAGCTACGTTTTGTGGAGTTGTTACAATTACAGCTCCTGTTATTGGAATGCTTTGAACAAGAGTTAACTGAGCATCACCCGTTCCTGGAGGCAAATCGATAATTAAAAAGTCTAAATTTCCCCAGTCGACATCCCAAAAAAACTGTTGAAGTGCCTTCATTATCATGGGGCCGCGCCAAATCACCGCCGTTTCTTCAGGGGCAAAAAAGCCAAAAGACATTACTTTCAATCCATGAGCTTCTGGTGGAATGATTTTATTGTTTTCATTTACAAGGGGATCTTGATGTAAATTGAGCATAGTGGGAACGCTAGGTCCATAAATATCGGCATCTAAAATACCAACTTTGTAACCTTGGTTATGTAATCCGATCGCTAAATTTACACTTACAGTACTTTTTCCTACCCCGCCTTTACCGCTTGCCACAGCAATGATTCTTTTTACTCCCTGGATAGGTTTTTTTCCTGATGGAGGTTTTATATCTGGGGTGGGTTTTGAAGCTGAATTTTGAGGATTATGGCTGTGATTTGCTTGATTTTCATTTGGCTTTGATGTCTGAGAAGATGGTGCGGATTTTTCTTTTCTTTCAAAGTAGATTGAAAAATCACTTTCATTCGTTTCTTCTTTTAATTGGTTACGGATAAATGTTTCTATTTCGGTTTTCGCTGATAAATTAAGTCCATCGGAATAAAAGCGAATTTTTAATTTTCCTGAATCGTTTTCAATGGAATGAACTCGATCTTTCCAAAAAAAATGACCCAGCTGATTTAAGATAGAAGAACTTAAGGCGTGTTCTAAATTTTGAACCGCCTCTAAACTGATTTCATTTGATTTTATTGTCATTTTTTACCAGACCTGCTCTATGCCCTTAACTTCAGGGATTTTGTCCATAAGCATTTTTTCAACACCTTGATACAAAGTCATAGCGCTAGAAGGGCAGTGAGAACAAGCCCCTACAAGTCTAACTTTCACAATTCCGTCTTCTACGTCAATGAGTTCAATGTCTCCCCCATCGGATTGAAGAGCGGGACGAATTTGTTGTTCAATAATTTCTTGAATTTTTGCAATCATTTAAAAAAACCTTTCTAAAAGAGGCCAACCTTGCATGGTTGAAGATTGTTTCTGTATAAGCATAGTATCTGAACTTACTCGGTCAAGGGGGCTTGATAGAGTATTTTGAGTAACATCATATATTATTGTGGGATAAATCAATTTGTTTTTTATAAATCATTATTATTTAAAGAGAATATTTAAGTTACGGAAAACGTTCAAAAATGCAATTTTTGCAGCATTTTTAGCTACTCAATTCTCTTCGGCTTCTGCAGAGGAAAGTTTTGAATTATCAGAACGTTGGCGGTTGCTGTATGGTGGTGTATTAAAAGGGAATTTCAGAACTGCCGGTGAAAACCTTCAAATAAATCATATTCCAAACCAAAACTTAGACAATCAGGCTTCAAGCTCTGCAGCATTTAATACGGATGATATTTCATTGAGGCTGGGTTTAGATCTAAAAAACACCCTTTCTTTGCATACAAGAGTGGACTATAATTGGCAAAAAAAGTTTCATTATGATCTCTATCCAAAAAGTTATTCAGAAAGAGAATTTCAATTAAGAGATTTCTATTTAAATATTTCTTTAGATAATAATGGAAATTCTATTTGGTTTGGAAAAAGAACATTTGAATTTGATAATATTTATTTATTTCAAGAATCAAATCCATTTAATCAAATTGAACTTCAAGGAATGGGCTTTGAAACAAAAGTTTTTCAAGTATCTTTTTCTGTAAATAAGGAATCCGTTTATACAACTGCGAAAGATAAAAATGGCAATCAAATTAATGATTCTAACGGGAAAGCATCTTTATATCAAAATGATGACTGGGTTGGAACAGCGTTTCTTTCTGGTAAATTTTTATTATCAGAAGGAAAAATATTTCAACCCATTGTTTCTTTAAGAGCATATCAAAGTTTTCCAAAGTCAAGCTCTGAAGGCGTAAATAAAGATAAAGTAACAATCTCTTCTTCATTAATTGTTGGTGGAATTTTTTCTAGACCCCTGTCTGATGGTCTAAAAGGAACAACAACGGTCTGGCTTGCTTCCTTACCTGCAGATAAAGACGCACAACCAGAAAGTACAACGATAAAATCAGCTTATTATGGGGAAGGGAGAATACCTCCAAATTATCCTCAGAATACGATTGGTTTTGCAGATTCTTCTGAATATTTTATAAATAAATATGGAGGAATTCTTACAGGAATTATTTTATTAAATAATACTTATGCTTCTGAATTACCATTATTACATATATCAGATAATGGTAAATATTTGGAGTCAGACGGAAAAAGCACATCAAGAACAACAAATCGCATTAGTTTAGGTTTGCAACCTGTTCTTTATTTACCAAATAGTTTTCAATTAGGTCTAGATCTAAATTATAATTACGTAACAAAAAAATTATTATTAAATGATGCAAACTCTTATGTTATAACCCCAATCTTAAAATATTCGTTTGATGGAGAATTAAAAACAAATAAATATATTTTTATGAGTGCCAGTTATGGAGTATATGACTGGAAAATAAAAACGTTTTCAGATGGGTCGCAAACAGACACTTTGTTAACAACACAAGCAGGAATTCAGTTTGTGTTTTAAATTAATTGTTTTTAGATGAATATAATTCTAAAAAACTTTTTCCAATATATTTTCTATAGCTAGGGAGTCCGGTGAAATCGATAAAATCGGACACTTCATAAATTCTTTCATACATTCGTGCGCCAATTCTTTCTAATAAAGAAACATTCCAAAAAGACTCATGAACAGGAGCATTTCCTTGACTGGCGTTTACTTTACCTTCACGCCAAAAATCATTTACCTCTTTATTTATGGTTCTTGGAATATCTTTATCGTCATATTTATAATTAGGTGGTAAATAGTTTGTCGTTAAAATAGTTATTTTTCTAGCGTTATATCTTGAATTTATAAGGTCATCTAGTTTTTCAAGTTGCCATTCATTTTCATTTCGACCTTTTCCTAGTTCATCGATAATAAGAATGTCGACTTCTCTGAGTTCTTTTAAAATGGATTCACCAGATCGTTTTTGTTCATATTCAGCTTTAATTTGATTTAGTAAAAATTGAAAATCTACAAATTTTCCAGAAAATCCAAAATCAATAATAGCCATTTTTAAGGCAGAAACTGCTAATAATGTTTTTCCTGATCCTACTGGTCCAAATAGGGTAATAAAATATTTTTGATTTCTACTAAAGTTACTTAAAGAACTAGAAGCAACTTGTGTACAGAAATTAACAATTTTTCTAATGTTTTCATTTAATTTTTTTGACTGATTTTCATTTAAGTGATCATCTTTTAGTGAAGCAATATCTGCTTCCATATACTTACTGGGAATATCAGCTTTATTTAATAAAGTAACAAGTCTTTCTGTATGAGTACAAGAACAAGAATTTGGGCAAATTTCCTCTGTTTCATGTTCAAACTCACCTTCATTAGTTTCAAACAAATGGACTTTTGAAAGAACTCTATGTCCTGTTCCTTCACATAAAGCGCAATGCAAACGAGGATTACAAGCAGGACAAACAGCAAAACGCAAACCATTTTGAGTTCGTTCTATATAAATGGGCTCGGCTGGCTCATTGTCTTCAATTTCTTCGTTATCTATTTCTTCGGAATCATCAAAGGAATGGGAATATTCATTTTTTCCACACCGACAGGAGTGAGCTTGATTTTTTATAGGAGAAGAATCATTCTCTTCTTGCTCTTGTTCTCTTAATTCAGCTAAATTTTGTAATGAAATAAAAATTTCTTCAAAAGAACGATTTGCACTCATGTTATTCCCCTAAGTTTCATTTGCCTTTATTAGAATAGAACGAACTCTTCGAGATAGAGGTAAAAAGGAATTTGGAAAGTGTTTTGATCTTTGTTTGCAATCTTCAGCATACTCAATAATTATTTGTGCGATAAATTCAGGTTTAATTCCTGAATCCTCCCAAGATTTTAAAATATCCAAATCAGCAGATGATAAGGACATTCCTCTTCCGCGTAATTCAAGAAATAAATGAACTAACATGGAATACTCAAAATCCTCATCAGCAGGTAAAGAAGTCATATAAAAAGTTTTCTTTAAAGAATACAAATTTAATTTAAAAAATGAGAGAGTCGTATGAATTAAATACGACGTCCCATTCTCCAAGCAAAGCTTGCTGTGTTTCCAAGTTCTTCTTCAATACGAATGAGTTGGTTGTATTTTGCAATACGATCCGTACGTGAAGCACTTCCTGTTTTAATTTGTCCTGAGTTTGTAGCAACAGCAAGATCGGCTATAAAGGAGTCTTCCGTTTCTCCACTTCTGTGAGAAATAATTGTTGTATAGCCATTCACCTTAGCGAGTTCAATAGCTTTTAATGTTTCTGTTACAGTTCCAATTTGATTTAATTTAATAAGAATAGAATTTGCGATTCCTTTATCAATCCCTTTTGCAAGCAATTTTGGATTTGTAACAAATAGGTCATCACCGACAAGTTGAATTTTCTTGCCAAGTCTATCCGTTAATAATTTCCAGCCTTCCCAATCATTTTCATCGAGGCCGTCTTCAATGCTCACAATAGGGTATTTATTGCAAAGATCTTCATACATATCTACCATTTCAGCGGAAGATTTTTTAACTCCTTCGCCTTCTAAATTGTATTTTCCATCTTTGAAAAAAGAACTAGCAGCGACATCAAGAGCAAAACTAATTTGCGTACCAATTTTGTATCCTGATTTTTCAATTGCTAATTTTAATAACTGAAGAGCTTGTTCATTGCTATTTAAATTAGGTGCGAATCCTCCTTCATCACCAACAGTTGTCGCTAATTTTTTTTCAGTTAAAACTTTTTTTAGATTATGAAAAATTTCGACACCAGCTCTTAATGAATCAGAGAAATTATGAAAACCATGTGGGACTAACATAAATTCTTGAAAATCGATATTATTGTCTGCATGAGCGCCACCGTTAATAACATTCATAAGTGGAACTGGTAATGTTTTTGCGAAAGTGCCGCCTAAATAACGGAATAATTGTAGACCAGATTCTTCTGCAGCAGCTTTTGCGCATGCCATAGATACAGCTAAAATTGCATTTGCCCCAAATTTAGATTTATTTTCAGTGCCATCTGCTTCAATAAGCAAATCATCAATAGCTGCTTGTTCTGAAACATCGATCACACCTTCTAATAAGGGAGCTATGTGTTCATTGATATTTTCTATAGCTTTTAAAACACTTTTTCCTTGATAATATGATTTATCACCATCACGAAGTTCACAAGCTTCATGTTCGCCTGTACTTGCTCCAGATGGTACGGAAGCGCGTCCTACATAGCCTTCTGTTGTTAAAACTTCAACTTCAACAGTAGGATTTCCTCTAGAATCTAAAATTTGACGAGCGCGAATAGCGTCGATTAGTGACATAAGTACTCCTTTTTTTGATAAAAAAATGGGCAACACTGCTCCCCTACTTTCCAAACTGTTATGCTACAAATTCTATTCCTCATCAATAGATCAACAAATTCAGATAAGGTAATGCCGATTATACGCTAGCTTTATTACAATTTTTTAGGTGGGCTATTGACTTGTACAATGATTTCCTTATATTTAAGTAACAGGAGCATGCAGAACTTCCATTTTAAAAAAAAACAAGCGTCAATTTTGACGATTAAAATGGTCTAAGCATTTGGCTCTTGTTCTTTTTTCTCATAAAGGAGGCGTACCCTATGGCTAAGCCAGAGACAGTTTCTACTAGTCAAATGATTGCGAATGTTGCAGCTAAATTCGATCAACTTCCTAAGAAAATAACGAAAGAAGTGATCGCCGATTTTCTAAATACAGTTGAAAGTGAAGTTGCTTCTGGCAAGAAACTTCGCATCGATAAAATTGGAATTTTACAAGTTAAAGAGCGCGCTCCTCGTATGGGTCGCAATCCACAAACTGGCGAAGAAATTAAAATCCCAGCTTCTAAAAAAATTGCATTCCGTGCAGCGAAGTCTCTAAAAGAGCAAGTAACAGGCTCACGTTCTCCATCCAAAGCAAAAAAAGCAGCAGCAGCAACTTTGGCTAAAAAGAAAAAGTAATATTTTTTTCTTTTAAAATTTAAAAGCAAGCTAGAAATAACTTGCTTTTTTTATAAATAATTTAAAACAAAGTAATAAACAGTTGTTCCAAGAATCATGCTAACTAAAACTGATCTTATCGTGCAATAGAAAAACACCGAAGAAGCGCACGCTATCCAGCCATTAATTAGGTAGTTTGGATCAAACTCTTTTAGTGAGTCAATCGAATGGATTGTCAAAATAGCCATTAAACAAACTGGAAGATGTGAACCTGTTTTTTTTA
Organism: Silvanigrella sp.; assembly: GCF_044369315.1. Lineage (NCBI taxonomy): Bacteria > Pseudomonadati > Bdellovibrionota > Oligoflexia > Silvanigrellales > Silvanigrellaceae > Silvanigrella > Silvanigrella sp. Next base: position 6,923 of record NZ_JBIPMD010000018.1, on the reverse strand, counting down.
TAAGTTCATTCTTTATATTTTGGAAAAAAATAAAAGGAACAACTCTTGTAAGATATGTTACTAAACTCATAATGATTATTGCTGAAAGGATATAAGTTTGATACCTATCAAATGACATCTTTTTCCTCGGTATTGTCGCTTAAAAATATCCAAAAATAGATAATAAAAAAACTTGTAAGCATACTAAAAAATAACATTTCTTGAACTCCAATAAATTTAAAGAAAATATAAGTAAGAATTCCTGTTGAAAGTGAATAAATATCCTTATTTGCTTTAAATGAATCTACTGTTAAAATCGCAAAAAGAGCAACAAGTGAAAAGAATAAAAAATTTATATCAAATCCAGATATTTCTTTATGAAGAAATATTCCAATAAATGTCCCAATAATCCAGTAAATATGGCAAAGAATAACAATTGTAGCTTCGTATTTTCTATTATTAATTTTATTTTTTGAACTTATAATTGAAAAACATTCATCTGTTAAACCAAAAATAAGATATCCTTTTAATATTTTATTAACTTTAAATTTATCTAAAAAAGCAATACCATAAAATATATGCCTTAAATTCACTAAAAATGTTGCAATAGCAATACTAAAAAGTGAACCATGTGCCGCCAAAATAGGTATTGCAATAAATTGAGAAAACCCGGCATAAACCATGGCACTCATTAGAATTCCATAAAACCAATGTACATTTAAACTTTGGAAAAGAATGCCGAAGGCAGCTCCAAGTAACAAATATCCAAAAGCTGTTGGTTTACTATCTTTTAACGCTTCAATTATCATTTCATATTCCTAATAAAAAAACTAATTTTTATTATTATATAAATAAAATGAATTTTTACTGATATAAATAAAAAGAAAAGTTTGTTTTAATTCAAATATTGAAATTTTTTTTTAAAAAATGATAGCATATTTTTGCAGCCTTTCTAAAAAACATTAAAAATATCGGAATTGTTAAATATTCCAAATTTTAATACCCTTAAATTGTTTGTTATAATAAGTCAATTATTTTATTATAAAAATTATTATCATATTATACATAATAAATTTAAGCATATCATATTTGATTTAATGCTAATTTATGAAAAAATAATGTAATAAGGCATAAAAAAAATATTTTAATAATTTTATAATTAAAAAAAAGATATCATTTTTTTCCTATTAATATTTAAGACATTTTTTATTTATATTGCTAACCAAAAATTAAAAAAATAAACGATAGATTTCCAATGTATTATTAAATAAAAAAGTTTAATTCGAAATTGACTTTATAGCAATAATTATTGATTAAAATTATGGCAATTGTTAATTATAGAATCAATTTACCAAAAAGTCGATTTAAGGTTACCAAAAATTTTATAATTGAATAAATAGAGATAATAACTATATTAAATATTTAAACAAAAAAATTGACTTTTTAAATTTTTATTCATAATAATGATCAGAATCAAAAATTTAATTAATAGGAAATATTATGTCATATAATTTAAAAAAAATATGCGTTACTGCGTTTTTTAGTTCATTATTATCGGCTTTTTCTGCCTATGCCGAAGATTTTCCAACAATACCAGATGCTGATTTTGTAGTGCCTGATAAAAGAGAATTTCAATTAAATAATTCAATTTCACCATGTCATAATTTTTTTAACTATACGTGCTCAAAAGAAATTGAAAAATTTAAATTACCAGAGAGTAAAAGTAGATATGTATTTAGCTTTAATGATTCAGCTGAAAGAATTAAAAAATTAAGATTAAAATATATTAATTCTATATTAAATAAACCAAACTTAAATGCAAGAAATAAAATGATAAAAAACTTCTATTTATCATGTTCTAATGAAAATTCAAGAAAAAATGAAGAGTTTAATTTAATAAATAATTATAAAAATGAAATAGTGAATTTAAATAGAGAGAAGTTATTAGAAAAATTTGCACTTGAATCCTTATCAGGAAATCCAAATTTAATAAGTATAGATGAAGATGAAAATATTCATAATCCAAAAATTAAAGATATTCAATTTTCATATTCCCTTCCTTTAAAAGTGAAAGACTATTATAATAATCAGCAAATGATGAATGACTATAATGATCTAATTAAGAAATTTTTTGATATGATTAATATAAATGATTCAGACAGTAAATCTAATTTTATAGTCCACTTTCAAAAAGAAATTGCTAGTGTTTACCCATCTAAAGCTGAAATGAGAGAATTAAGCACCAGAGATAATTCAATACAAAGGAAATATTTGTTATTTATATATCCGCAGTTAAATTTTAAAACTATGCTTGATAGAATTCCTGAAGATGTTAATATTAATGTCATTACAAAAGATGCTTTTAGTAAAATGAATACAAAATTACAAAACGCATCTCTTGCAGAACTCCAAGCTTTAGCTTTATGGAATCGTTTTTCGAAAGGTGATATTAAATATTCGTATCCTGATTTTTATTCCCAGTTTAAAGACTTCAAGAGCAAATATAATGGTTTATCTAAAGCAGAAGAACCTCAAGATATGCAATGCACACAAGAAACCGTAAATGCGATAGAAAGAAATCTTGATATAGAAGTGGTAAATGCTTATTATAATACTTTTCCTTCGCAGCGTGTAAAAAATATTGTAAATCAAGTTCAAAAAACAACTCTAAATAATATTCAAAAAAATACATAGTTATCACAAGAAGCAAAACATAAAGCAGAATTAAAAATACAAAAAATTAGATTTCAACTTGTGAAACCAGAGCACATTGATGACTGGGATTTAAAAGATGAAATCAATTTAAATAAAGATACTTTTATTAACAATAAAAGATCAATTGCTGAAAATGATTTCAAGAAAATGCTTCATGAAATTGAGTATCCAGTGAATGATTTAAAATGGCAAATGTCTCCATTAACAGTAAATGCTTATTATAATCCAACAGCAAATCAATTTGTAATGCCATTAGGGATATTACAACCTCCGTTTTTTGATGAAACGAAATCAGATATTGTTAATTATGGTTCTGTAGGAATGGTTGTTGCTCATGAAATTGGTCATTCTATAGATGATCAAGGGTCAAAATATGATGAAACAGGAAAACTAAATCCTTGGATGAATGATTCTGATTTAAACACATTTAAGCAGAAAACTCAAAAAATAATTACTGTGTTTGCTAGAGATGGAATTGATGGTAAATTAACATTAGGTGAAAATATTGCAGATTTTGTAGGACTACAAAATGCATTTCAATCGGCATTTCCTAATAATACATCCAATATAGACAAGCAAAAAGAATTTTTTGTTCAGTATGCTAAAACATGGTGTGGAGTTATTCAACCCAAAAATAGAGAGTTTTTAATTAAAACAGACCCTCATTCCCCTATCGATCTCAGAGTGAATGATCAAATGAAACTATCAAAGAAATTTGAAGAAACATTTTCTTGTTCTCAAGGAGATGCTATGACACTACCTGATAATGAAAGAATAACTCTTTGGTGATTATAATTTTATCCTCTGTTTCGTAAAAGGTATGATTTAATGTCATACCTTTTTATTTTTATAAATTATCAATATATATGATTTTATTGCTTAATGTCAATTTATTAAAATATTGTGCTTCATAATTAAATTTGTAAATAATTTAAAAACTTGATACTGTGAGTTTCTTTTTTTCATTCAATATGGAAAAATGTAATATTTCATTTAATAGGATTCAGAATGACAATTAAAATAAAAACCTTATTTACTTCCATTATAGCAATTGCGTGTTTTTCAAATAATAATTCTTTTTCAAGCGAAATACCAACAATTCCAGATGATTTATTTGTTGTTCCTGAAAAACGCGATTTTCAATTAAATAAAAGCATATCACCCTGTAATAATTTTTTTGATTATGTTTGTACAAATGAAATTAAAGATTTTAAATTACCAGAAAGTAAAAACCGTTATGTTTTCAGTTTCAATGATGCCTCTGAAAGAATAAAAAAACAACGTTTTGATTATATTAACTCTCTTTTAAATGACTCAAATTTATCTTCACAAAATGCAATGATAAAAAACTATTATTCTTCATGTATGAATGAAAAATCAAGAAAATCAGAAGAGTTATTATTAATTGATGAATATAAAAAAGAAATATTGAATTTATCAAAAGAAAAATTATTAGAAAAATTTGCTCTGGAATCTTTAACTGGAAATTCAAATTTAATAAGTATTAATGAGTTTAATAATAGAAATAATCCAAAAATAAAAGATATATTATTTTATTATAATCTTCGTTTTGGTTCGAAGGATTACTATTTTGATGATAATCTTATGAAAGATTATCAAGATAATATGAAGCAATTTTTTAATCTTATTTCTATGCCTGAATTAAAAAATAATACTTCTTTTATAATAAATTATGAAAAATCAATTGCTAAAGTTTATCCTTCAAAAGCTGAATTTAGAACTATATTTACAAGTGATAATTCCATAAAAAAAGAAAAACTGTTATCTGAATATCCAAATCTTTATTTTAAAACAATGTTAAGTAAAATTCCTAAAAATATCAATCTTAATTTAGTAACCAATGATGTTGTAAAACAAATAAACTTAAGTTTCCAAAAAGCTTCTTTAAAAGAATTACAGGCTTTAGCTATTTGGAATCGATTTTCAATGCAAGACATTAAATATTCTTATCCTGATTTGTATAAAAAAGATAAAGATTTTCATAATAAATACTTTGGGTCTTCTAAAATTGAAGAGTCCCTTGAATTACAATGTACTGTTGATACTGGTCTAATATTGGAAAGAAATTTAGATATTGAAGTTTTAAATAAATATTATAAAAATTTCCCGGAACAAAGAGTAAAGAGTATCGTTCATCAAATTCAAAAAACGACTTTAGAAAATGTCGAGAAAAATACTTGGCTCTCTAAAGAAGCTAAATTAAAAGCAGAATTAAAAATTAAAAAAATTCGTTTTCAATTGGTCAAACCAGATAATATTGAAGATTGGGATTTAATAGATATTACCGAATTAAAGCCAGATACTTTTATAAAAAATAAAAGAAAAATAGCGAATAATGAATTTAATAAAATGCTCAAAGAAATAGAGTTACCAGTAAATGATTTAAAATGGCAAATGTCACCTTTAACAGTTAATGCTTATTATAACCCTACTGCAAATCAATTTGTTATGCCACTTGGTATATTACAAGCTCCTTTTTTTGATGAGACAAAATCAGATATCATTAACTTTGGTTCTGTTGGTATGGTTGTTGCCCACGAAATAGGTCATTCCATTGATGATCAGGGCTCAAAATATGATGAATTAGGAAAATTAAATCCTTGGATGAATAAAGAAGATCTAAAAATATTCAATAAAAAAACTTTTAAAATAATAAATCTTTTTACTAAAGATGGAGTTGATGGAAAACTTACTTTAGGAGAAAATATTGCAGATTTTGTTGGAGTAAAAAATGCTTTTCAATCCGCTTTTCCTAATAAAAAATCGGAAAATATAGAAGAGCAAAAAGAATTTTTTATTCAATTTGCTAAAGTTTGGTGTGGTGTATTACAGCCAAAAGTAAGAGAATATTTTATTAAAAACGACCCTCATTCTCCAATTGATTTAAGGGTAAATAATCAAATGAAATTAACAGAAAAGTTTGAAGAAACTTTTTCTTGTAAAAAAGGAGATCCTATGACTCTGCCAAATGAGGAAAGAATCACCCTTTGGTAATTTACTAAAAATTATTGAAGTTTAAAAAATTGACTATTATGTTATAGAATAATATTGATTTAGTGTTTAAATAAAATTTAAAAGTGAGAATTTTATGAGCACTAAATTAAAAAAATTATTTCTAATTATAATTTTACCTTTAATTGTTTTATCTTGTAATAAAAATCCCGATTCTTTTCATTATGAAAATCAAAAAAAAAGTTATTCAAATAGATACAATAAAATTTATAGATTCCTAGTTTGAAAATTACTTTGCATAAGCCCTGTGCAATACAGAGTTCTTTGACTTGTTCAAAAGTTAAAAAATCTTTATAGAAGGAAAAACTATTATCATTTTCTATTGTATTTCAAGCTCTTGGCTTCGCAATATGAAATACTAAGAGAGTATATAGTTATCTGTCTGTGCATTTAGCAAAGCTGTTTGGAGTCTCATTTTTTTAAAAACTACCAACTTAAGGAATTGCATCAAATGAATAATATAAAACCAAAACTTACTCATCCTAAATATCGAACAGATATTGATGGATTACGTGGAATCTCAATTTTAACTGTAGTTGCTTTTCATGCTTCATCCTTTTGGTTTAAAGGTGGTTTTATTGGGGTAGATATTTTCTTTGTTATTTCTGGCTTTTTAATTTCTACAATTATTTTTAGCAGCTTACAACAAAATAATTTTAGCTTCATTGAATTCTATTCTCGTCGGATTAAACGAATTTTCCCTGCACTTCTTCTAGTTTTAATAGCCGTTTATGCATTTGGATGGTTTGCATTGTTTGCTCACGAATACAAACAATTAGGAAAACATATTTTTGCAGGCGCAAGTTTTGTCTCAAACTTCATTCTGTGGAATGAGAGTGGTTATTTTGACGATGTAGCATGGTCCAAACCTCTTCTACACCTTTGGTCTCTTGGTATTGAGGAACAATTCTATATTATGTGGCCGCTACTAGTTTGGGCAGCCTGGAAAAAAAATTTAATCTTCTATCAATCACAATATTAATTATAGTAACCTCCTTTACTCTAAATATTATAAACATCCGATCAGATTCTGTTGCTACGTTTTATTCACCTCAAACACGAATTTGGGAGTAAAGTGATTCCTTTTGGTGGACAATATGCTATGAACTTAGGCGTTCATATAGAAGGGTTGTCCAATGTTAAAGAAGAAATCAGTTAAAAGTCAATATTCTCTTGAGTTTAAAAATCAAGTTCTA
>NZ_JBIPMD010000349.1:0-2550 GCF_044369315.1 Silvanigrella sp. | reverse complement strand
AGCTTATGCAAACTTATATTAAATTTAGAAATCCAATTAAAATGGAATGAATAAATTATACAAAAAAAGCATTAGAAAGTAACTTAGAACTTTCAGGAGAATTTTTTGGGAACAAAAAAATATTTGAATTTAAAACAATGGAATCAGGCTCTGCTTTTACATCTTTATACAATGCTATCGTGCAATTTATTCCCGATTTAAAAATTGAAAAATATACCAGCCAGTCACTTTCTAAGGGAGTCGACTCGATGAGTCATTCTAAAACAATTATCAAAGATGCAAATAAAAAGATATTTACTGGAATTGGAGAGGATCTTGATATTGAAATTTCAGCTTTGAAATCTTTAATTGATGTAACAAATCAATGTTACATTTAAAACAATTATATTCAAAAACAAAAGGATTGAAATGAAAAAAAATATTGTTGAAAAAATATGGGAAAATCATGTCATTGATAATTCATCGGGCAACATTTCCGTAATTGCGATTGATTTTGGATTTTTGCATGAAGTAACATCGGCTCAAGCTTTTCAAACAATGGAAGATCGAAATATTTCTATTTTAAATCCGAAACAATTTATAGCAACCATTGATCATAGTATTTCAACAAGTGAAAATAGAAATGAAACTTTCGATCTAGCGGCAAAAAAACAAATTGATTTGCTTCGAAAAAATACGAAAAAAAACGATATTCCTTTTTTTGACTTTGATAGCGGTTACCAAGGTATCGTTCATGTCGTTGGTCCTGAACTTGGAATCACCCAACCTGGATTAACAATTGTTTGCGGAGATTCTCATACTGCAACTCATGGAGCCTTTGGCGCATTGGCTTTCGGAATAGGCACTTCAGAACTTTCTCATGTTTTTGCCACAGGATGTTTGTTACTTCATAAACCTAAAGTAATGAAAGTTGAATTTAAAGGGGAAAGGCCAAATGGAGTTTTTGCTAAAGATCTCATCATGAAATTAATTTCAAAAATTGGGATAGGAGGAGCAACAGGTCACATTATTGAATATACAGGAAATGCCATACGTAAAATGACAATGGAAGAACGTATGACAATTTGTAATATGAGTATTGAATGTGGAGCAAAAGGTGGGTTAATTTCCCCTGATGAAACAACTTATAGTTACTTAAAAAATCGCCCCTTTGCGCCCTCTCCTAAAAACTGGGATAACTTAACAAAATACTGGAAATCTTTTCAGAGTGATCCCGATTGCTATTATGATACTGAAGTAACAATAAATATTAATCACTTAAGCCCTATGGTTACCTGGGGGACAAACCCTTCTCAAGCTATAGAAATAAAGGAACACATTCCGAATGAAAATGAAATTTCGGATTCTGAAAAATTAATGTACCAAAAAGCAATTGATTATATGAAAATAACACCAGGGACAAAAATTGAAGGAACAAAAATAGATTGGGCTTTCATTGGGTCATGTACAAATGGGCGCATCGAAGATCTTCGTATTAGCGCTGAAATTCTTAAAAACCGTAAAATTCATCCTTCTGTTACCTTATATATTGTTCCTGGCTCTGAATCTGTATTAAAGCAAGCAAAAGAAGAGGGATTAGATAAAATATTTATAAATGCAGGCGCTGATTTTAGAATGCCAGGATGTTCTATGTGTCTCGCTATGAATGACGACAAAGTACCAAGCGGCAAAAGATGTATTAGTTCTACAAATAGAAATTTTGTTGGCAGACAAGGAACAGGAAGTTACACCCATTTAGCTTCACCAGCAACAGTAGCAGCAAGTGCTCTGGAAGGTAAAATTACTTCTCCTTTAAAATATTTATAAACAGGAAATTTAAAATGAATACAAATCAATCTCTTTTTGGAAAATGTATCCCTCTAGAAATGAACAATGTAGATACCGATCTTATAATTCCAGCTCAATATCTCACTTCTGTAACAAAAAATGGGTATGGAATAAATTTATTTAAGAGATTAAGGGAAAATTCAAATGATTTTGTTTTTAATCAACAGGAATTTCAAAATTCCAGTATATTAATAACACAAGAAAATTTTGGCTGTAGCTCTTCCCGCGAACATGCTGTGTGGGCTTTAAAAGAATATGGAATACAAGTGGTAATTGCCTCTTCTTTTGCTGATATTTTTTCTGGGAATAGTTTAAAAAATAAATTACTTCTAATCCAACTAGATAAATTAACAATACAAAAACTAATATTAAATTCTTCTAATAATGAATATTATTTAAATATTGATCTAAAAAATAATTCTATACATTCCTCATTAAATGAAGATTTTGAATTTCAAATGGATTCCTTTCAAAAATCTTGCTTTATGAATGGATTTGACGAAATTGATTATTTAATGACCTTCAAAAATAAAATTGTAAATTTTAAAAATGCACAAATAGAAAAAGGGATTAATCCTTCTCTTAATCAATAAGGATTCATTATGGTGCGCCAAGATAAGTGCGTAAGAACCAGTGAGTGCGAATCTCACCCACGTAAAGATTAGCCATCAGCGTGGAAGTAAGCAGTGCGATTAATAAGGTAACAAATTAATTGAAGCCATT